>CAYVDU010000090.1:0-6161 GCA_964450765.1 uncultured bacterium
CTGGCGAACAGTGGTGCCAATGGTTTATGCTAGATTCATCAAGCCAAAAGGAAATGGTTGAGAACTTGATTAAATCGAAAGTCAAAGCCTACTTTAAATCGAAGTCGGATGATGCCTCGAATTCAGGTTCTGGTGGCTCGTTTTGCTCCTCAAATGGATTTAATGGACAAAGCCAGCACCCAGCTCATAAAGCGGCTTCTGCGTCAAATGGATGGGGTTCTCAAGCGTTTTCCCCACGTACTGCGTAGCCACTGACTCAATTAACGCTTCTACTCAAATTACCCTCTTTCCCCAATTACTCCTCTAAAATTTAGCTAGCACAAAATTAAAAAAAGCAACCACTGTACAAGGCTGTGCCATGCCAAATGTTAGACATGAGGAATCACTCGAAGGGATTGTGATACCTGAACTAATTCAGGATCCTCCTGGCCCGCAAAGGACTGAGGAAGAAGACTTATCCCAAAAAAGCGATAGTCATGCTTGCAAAAATCAATATCGAGAAGACTTTCAAAAACAGGTCTAATCTCTATTGACAGGCACAGCTCCTTGAGACTTTGGTCAATAGGAGTGATTTTATATGTCCATCCCTTCCAATGTTTTTGATCAAATCAATAACTTAGCCTCCACTCTTGGCACTACCGATTTCTATGAGCAACGGCTAGATAACGATAGCGCTGGTAGACCCATGTATGTGGGATTCTCCCCTAAACCTAACGCGAATGTCGATAATCAGATTTGGTTTATTAGAAAGCTGAGTTACGACAACAACAATTTCATCAATCGGGTTCAGATTCCGGATAACGGAGCTGGGTTCATCTACAGCTGGACCAGTCGTGCGTCCTATTTTTCTTAAGGAGCGCATATGACGATCTATGGATATAACCCGTTTATCAATAACCTGGATAAATCAGGAAGTGGGGGCGGAGGAGTAGGAAACGTCATCGGTCCGGATTCTGCTGTTCCAGATGACATAGCTACGTATGCCGACTCCACAGGAAAAGTCATCAAAGACTCCGGTGTAAAAGTCACAGACTTATTGGCTGTAGCGAACAACCTCTCCGATGTAGCAAGCGTCTCTTCTGCTTTCGATAATATTTCCCCCCTCACCACAAAAGGCGATTTGCTGGTGCGAACGGCCTCCGGAAATATTCGACTTCCAGCTGGGCCAGACACTCAGGTTCTTACAGCCGATTCAACGCAGCCAGAAGGGGTCAAATGGGCGCCTGCACAGGGCTCGGCTTTTCCCTTTACAGAGATCACGAGCACTTCCCAACCCATGACTGTCAATAGCGGGTACATTCTAAACAATGCAGCTTTGGTCATAGCCACATTGCCCTCTACAGCAGCCGTCGGAGATCTTGTTTGGGTTATCGGAAAGGGAGCGGGCGGATGGCGCATTTCATGCAATGTGGGGCAGATTATTCATTACGGCAATCGAGACAGTTCGGTTGGTGGAAATTTAGACTCTACCAACCAGTATGATGCGATACAGCTCCTCTGCACAACTGCCAATACGGAATGGACATGTACTGGAATCTCTCAAGGCAACATGGATGTAATTTAATGGAGTTCATTGGTGGATAAAAAATTTCCGAAATGGCGTGTGGGGTTGGCATTTACCCAATATTTTATGGTTGAGGTAGAAGCTCCAACGGAAGAGATGGCTATAGAAAAAGCCTGGGCTGGAGCCTGCTGTGAGAGTGATAAAGTAGAGACTGGAAGTTCAGCAGCAGTGACATCTGTGCTCATATGCGATCGAGAAGCAAAAGATTTCGCTCACTACGTTCCTGAAATTTTCCCTACGAAAGACGGTAAAAAATAAGCCTTTCATTGGTTTGAAATCCAGGGATTTTTTTCTCTAAAAAATGCAGATAGCGACGCTAGCTGTATAAAATCATTGTGCATCAATTTGGACATCAAAATGGCCAGCAAAGTGGACAGCACAATTTGTCTATGAAAAATAGTGCATTTTTAATGAAATCGGGACAGCAAAGCGGCCATCAGATGGGCCAGCAAACTGGCCACAATCTAGAAGAAAGAACCAAAATAAAAAGAGGCGTTCGCTTTGTCTTCGTAGGGTCAAGTTGCATTAAGGGAAATTTTGCCCCTCTTCTTTTCGTTGCGAATTCCAGAAAACGTTAAAGACGATCCTCAAGGCCAAGCACCAGGCATATATGGCATGCGCAGATTGAAAATCTTTGCTCTCCATAAGGCCGTGGGCTAAGTTGTTGCGAATATTGGGTCCTTGGCTATCACAAAATAGAGCGATCATTTCAAAAATTAAATTCTCTCCAAAAACCTGCGCTGCTTGAGGTAGCTCCAACAAGGAGCTTAGTCCCTTTTCTGTCTCCAACCCTTCGATATCAAGTGTAGTAGTGACAGCTCCAGCTGCTTTTAGATGATATCTTACCATGTTTTCTATCTGGGGAACTAATTTGTGAAGAGCGGTATCGAAGTCTAGGTCATATCCTGCAAAAAGAGCTTTCCCAAAAGCGTAAGCTCGGTTAGGCGGAACAATGGATGATTGGTTGCAGAGCATGATAAAATCTTTTTCTTGCAAGCAGTGCTCTACCGCCATTGTTTCGAGAGCTGGAACGATTCTCCCAAAGACAGCAAGTCCAATCTCAAGGTAATAACTTTTGAGCATTTCTTTCCAAGCTTCCGCCTCATATTCATCGGAGCCCTTCTCTGCGATAGCCATTCCCGGGTTTTTTGCTACGATTCGTCCATCTCGGGTTCTGACGGACAACCCAAAAAAAGAGCTAAAATGGAATTGAGTAAGCGTCTGCTCAGCTGAGCTTCTGATTTTTGTTTTTACTGCTCCAGGGTATATGTTTGCCAAAATTTTAAGAGCTTCGGTTGGAGTCTTTTCTTGTACGAGCTTGCGCGATTCATTGACCACTTCTGTAATGTCTACAAGAGGCGTGCAAAAAAACTGCATTGCATCAGCGGCCATTTTCCCAGTTTTATTGAGCTGCAATCGTAACTGTGGGAGCTTATCTTCTATGCCCATTCCAGAGCGGTGTTTCTTTGGAATTTGATGATAAATCTGGATGGCTTTTTCTAAGCCATGCGATGCTCCGATAAAATCTTCAGAAAGCTCTTTTAGCTTCGCTTCTGTGTGCCAAGCTTCGGCTTGACATGCGATTGCTTTGACAGCTTCTTCTTCATTGCTAATCTTGTTGAACCAGTATGAGGCTGTTTCGTAATATTCACGAGAGCGGTAAAAGTCATTTTGTAATTTAAATTCACCGGCCAGCAACACAAGCTTTTGAGCTATCTCATTTTCGTGGCCGATTCCGAATTTATAGCCTCTTAGTAAATCGGCAAGCCATTTAACAAAAAAGCCGTCGTTGTGAGCACCGTCCCTAAAGGCTTGAAGGATCCTGTCTTTAATATTCATCATCCTTTCGCCTGCAGCCTGCTTTAATATGCGGGTCAGCTGAATTGCTCTAATCCAGCAAAGATGCCCATTGTTAACAAATGATTCCATAGTAAGTGGGGTCATTAAATATGAATCAATTGCTGTCAGAACAAGGTCTTTTCCGACTGAACGCCTGCGCAACCAGACTAAATCTGAAAGACGCGCTTTCAACCACGGATCTCTTGTTTCAGGAAGAATAAGATGGAAATAATCAATATCTCCCTCGTTAAAATCATCGGGGATGGCCGAACGGCCTGAACGACTTCTAAAATAAGGTCTGAATGGCTCGTTCAAGCTCGAAGGGCTAAGCATCATTGAGCATGCATCAGCCAAAAGCCAGAGGACTTTGCTATGAGCTAAACGGCCTTCTTTGCCAGCTTTCTGCCCCATCTTGGCCAGAATATCTGAGATGGTTGAAGGGTTTTTCACTCCAGTGTCTTGAAAAGCGTTTTCCCATTGCGAGCTTTTAAAATCTTCGAGGGTTATCTGGATATTAGGGGAAAATCGTTCCATTTTGGATGACATCTGTTTTCTTGGTGTTTATGTGGAGGTTTTTCGTCCATCATATCATGGGGAAAGGGATCATTTATATAGGAAAATATTAACATATAGGCATTACTTGGCCGCAATACATAGCTTCCGCAATTCCTGTTAAATTGATTACAACGAGGATGACGTGAGGGCCACAGAGCATCTGCATCTATGGAGCAATGAATCAGTCCAGAATATGGCCTATAGCTACAGATAGGGAAACTGCTGAGTTTCTTGCTCTGGATCACCGAGGCAAGAGTTTTTATATTTAGAAGGTCTTTTTTCCCCTTGATCTTTCTGGTTCTTAGCTTTTCCCGCCGTGCTAAGAGCAATGGCAACTGCTTGTTTTCTCTTGTACCCCTCCCCTATTAGCTTTTTGATATTGGAGTGGATACTTTCCTCGCTACTTCCCTGAATTAGTGGCATAACTATGCTCCTCTGCTTGAACAACTAAATTTTACTACACAGCGTGCTCTCCAACAAGAAAATTATCGTGAGTACCGATTCAATAGCTTATTGATGCAGATGCTTTCTGTCACTCGCATGCTATGAGAATCCACGACATAAATTGTCCCTGCTCGAAGAGGAACTTGTATGCATAGGGTGTTTTCTATCAAATTGAGCATGATTTTGTAATAGAGCAAGTTGATCAAAAAATCAGGGGCTTCCTGCTCAGATACGAATGCTTTTATAGGATGATGGATTGATTTTTGCCCTTCAGAAGGTAGAAAAGCCCCAAACAGGCCAAAGTGCACAATGTTTGGATCTTCATGCGGCCTATTCGATAGGTTGTTAGACCATACGTCTTCGGTGCAAACTCGATCAAAGATTTCGGAAACTAACCCATAAGCACTTACATTTTTGCCTTGAGATATCCATCCCAACCAAGATTTAAGCATGGCAATTTCGGTTTTCTCAGGATCCAATTGATTATTTTCGACCGACGCCATTTTTTTTAATTTCCCCATCGCATCGAAAGCGAGCTCGATCGAAAGGTCCTCTAAAGATCTCAGGTATTTAGGTTCTACCAATGAATCTTGATGGTTATCCCGAGCAAGCTTTGCCAAGTGGCGTTTGTAGAAGTTGTGGCAGAGGAAGAATAGAGCATCCACAAAGCTCCCCTCCTTTCCGTGATGCGAATTGTAGGAGCGTAGAAGGGCTTTGTGATGCATGACATGCTTTTCAAGCTCTTTATACAAACTGTTTGAGGATATATTTAGCGATTTAAAAAAAATGGCGCCGGTGGGGAAAACTTCATCATGGCTCTGAAAAAGAGGGTCACGACTGTGAGCAGAATCTACCAATAGGGACCATGAATGAGAGGAAGAAGCGGACAAGAGACGCTGAATATTGCTTCCCAATAGCAGAGGCGCAACACAATTCTTGCTTTGATGAGGCTTAGTTGATAAAATATCTTGGCAAATGTAACTCAATTGACAGCCACCTTTGTTAATCGTTCTTTTTAGGAGAAGTTGCGCATCGGTCTTCCAAAATCGCGCGTAACTAATCTCCTAAAATTCCTAGTGGACATTGTACGATTCTCAGTTTTAAAGCTATGCTTTTGAACAAGTTAAATCACACTGTCCGAAACAAGTAATTGGGTTAATTTGGTTGAGGTATTTTAAGAGAGGAATTGAGTAGATAAATGGGCGTGGCCCATATCCCCTCTTATTAAATATTTTTGATTATAATCCAAGAAATATCGGTTTTGATTATTACCAACGAACATTCGAAAAGTAAAATCGGCTATTGCTTACTAAATTCGCTCATAACCTGACCGATACGTAGATCTAAAGCATCATTTTCCCTAAGGAGCTTACTGACCTTTATCATATGGTTTTCATAGAGTATACCATCAAAATCGGATTGGAAAGCAAATCTGAACTCTTGATTCTCATCGTCAACTTTCTTATAAGTTCCATATTTCACTAAGAAGAAATCTAGAAGCTTTTTAAGTTCAAGAATGTAGTTTTGTTTCACAACAAATGACTGTTTTATACGTGGGACAACAGTTTTTTCAAAGAAATCGAGTCGTTTACGCTCATGATCATCGAGAAGTTGTGAGGAGGTCGCTTGTTTTAGAAGATCGGATATTTGATTATCCCATTTTTTTTGACTTTCATCAAAAACAGCACCTATTTGCTCTGTTCTTTTCTTTTTTTCTTTCAGCTTTGTAAGATCAAAAAGTGATTCTTCTGTACAAATG
>CAYVDU010000091.1:0-6150 GCA_964450765.1 uncultured bacterium
AGTTTTCATTTGGAGATCTTCAGCAGCTTTGAGACGCGCTTTTTTCACTTCAGCATCCCAAGTGCCTTTCATAATATCATCGATATCTTTGGCATCTAATGTCTCAAATTCCATGAGCATATCAGCCATTAAAATCACTTTATCACGATTTTTCTCTAGAATCTCAATCGCTCTTTTATGCGCTTCATCGATCAATGTGCGAACTTCTTTATCGATATTTTTTGCTGTTTCATCAGAATACTTTTGCGGCTGTGTATTGGCCATGCCAAGATATTGACCCGCTTCAGAGCGTTCATCATAAGAAACAGTCCCTAAAGAATCACTCATCCCCCATTCACAGACCATACTGCGGGCCACTTTCGTCGCCTGCAAAATATCATGCTGTGCACCGGAAGACATGTCTTGAACAAATAACTCTTCTGCAGCCCGGCCTCCCATCAGTACAACAAGATGGTCTAAAACTTCCTTTTTCCAGTAACTCAAACGATTTTTCTTGGGCATAAAATGCGTTGCCCCCAAAGAAAACCCTCGAGGAATGATTGTTACCTTCTCTACTGGATCCGATCGTTCTACAACAAGTCCTGCAATCGCATGCCCTGATTCATGGAACGCTGTTGTTCTTTTCTCATCTTCATCCATTTCAAGACTGCGTCTTTCCTTTCCAAAACGAACCTTATCACAAGCTTCTTTCACTTCAACAGGAGTGACTGCAGAACGACCTTTACGCGCAGCCAAAAGAGCTGCTTCATTTAAAATATTTTCCAAGTCAGCTCCCGATGCACCAGGAGTTCCTCTAGCTACTTCTTCCAACTGTACAGAAGGATCTATTTTAATCTTTCGAGCATGCACTTTGAGAATTTCCAAGCGCCCTTTGACATCCGGCAAATCCATAACAACTCTTCGATCAAAACGACCCGGACGCAAAAGAGCTTTATCCAAAACATCAGGGCGGTTCGTCGCCGCCATGAGGATAACACCCTCTTTTGTATCAAACCCATCCATCTCAACAAGAAGTTGGTTCAATGTTTGCTCTCTTTCATCATGTCCGCCGCCAATTCCTGCGCCGCGATGACGGCCTACAGCATCGATCTCATCCATAAAAATAATGCAAGGCGCGTTCTTTTTTGCCTGGTCAAACATGTCGCGGATACGACTCGCACCCACTCCAACAAACATCTCAACAAAATCAGAACCAGAAATAGAGAAAAACGGACGATCCGCTTCTCCCGCAACCGCTTTTGCAATCAAAGTTTTACCCGTACCTGGAGATCCCACAAGAAGCACGCCTTTTGGAATACGAGCGCCTAAAGCAGTGAATCTTTGAGGGTCTCTTAAAAACTCAACGATCTCTTTTAATTCTTCTTTTGCCTCATCCGATCCTGCAACATCTTTAAACGTCACTTTATTCATGTCTTTTGTCATTAATCTGGCAGGAGATTTCCCAAAATTCATTGCAGAAGAACCTACGCCCTTCATCTGCCGAGAGAAAATGAAATACAAAAACAAACCTACAAGTACTAACGGAAGCAATGTGAGGATATAACTAAAATAGTTAGGAGCCGGCTCCTGGCTTTTAAACGTTCTTTCTAAAACAGCATTGCGCGGCTGATCCGGAGCCCTATAAGCAAGCCCCTTATTTACTTCAAAATTTTCCCACTCTTGTTTTGCCTGAGCAAACCAATATCCAAACGCTTCTGCGCTCTGCTTCTCTAAACTTTTCGTCGAAAGCTCTTGGTTATTGAAATACCAAATCACAGAAGAAACCTTCTGACGCGCCTTATCTAAAAGGGCCACATTTTGCTGCAAATCTTGAGAGACTTGTACAAACTGCTGACTCTCTTCAACGTAACTTCTGACGCTACGCAAGGACGCAAGGCGCACTCCATCTTGCTCTCTTCCCAAATCACCAATGATCTTGCTCACTTCAGCAATTGCATCTTTATACAAAATAAGCTGCTGCTCCACAGGTAAATTAGCTCCCGCCACCAATTTTTGGTCCAGCACCTTTAACTCTTGCTTGATTGACTCAACACCAATTCCAAGAGAAGGAGATCTTAATTGAGATACAAGATCTCTTAAATCCTTAGAAACAGCCTCTATCGCATCCACAGATTGATACTGCTGGGCCGTGGCAAACGCCTTTTCAACCAAAGGAAGACTCACGACTTCTCGCCCGGAAATACCTCGAATAATAATCGATCCATCTCGGTCCGCAGTATCATAAGAAGATCCTACAACCACAAACCCTGCACGGGAAATCGCCTGGCCGCTCAAACTCAAAAATAAATCAGCCGCATCATAAACGCTTTTCTTCAACGTCTCTAACTCTTTCTCTAAAAGCGTTGATTCATCCAAAAGTTCATGATGACGATTCAAGAGTTCTAAATACCGGAAACGCTCTACGCTTTCATCCGCCAATCGATCACGAAATTTCCCGCCGAATGTCACCAAATTATCATTCTGAGCAATTTTATGATTTTCTTCTGGAATCGTTAAATTTAAATTCGTTAAATGCTCCACCTGATGACTAAAAGAGACTCTAGCCAAATGATCCGACGTCAATGACTGCACACCAAAAATAAGCAAAATAGCGGCTAAAACAAAAAGGAGGAAACCTCCGGGAAATCCTTTTTTCTGATCTGGTCTCATTGCCTACAACCGCCTTGTTTTAATTTACTAGAGCCGTCTTATCATATCATAAACACGCTTGTTTTGCGAAAGCCTAAACTCGCACAAAACGCATAACGACAGAACGACCCATGAATAATTTTTCTACCAAAAATTTTCTAATAGCAAAAAGGGATTAAATTGTCTGTCTCTCTTCTCAAAAACAGCGCATTTCACTCAGTCTAAAGATGATACAAAAAAATTTAAAAATCCGGAAGCACAAAGAAACTCAAACATTCTCTTTTTTTGCTAAAGAATACACTAGTTTACGAATCATCCCCTTTTCCGGTAAAGCTTTTCCTGTAGAGGCATTTAAGAAAAAAACCCAACCCTGGAAAACAACAATCCATTTTAAATGAAAATAGATCTTCCTCTCCTCATGAATATCAGAAATCCAGTCCAAAACCGGCTCCAGCACAGTTCTCGGCAAGACAAGACCCTCTTCCGATGCTCTCCTCTGTAATAAATGACGCATTTCTACTTTGGGAAGCCCATAAAGGTAAACAGCCCACCCCCAGTCCCCCTTCTGAATGGGATGGTTTGCCACTTTTTCATCTAAATACTTCTGCAACTCATAAACCCGATCAGAAAAAAGAGCCAAATTATCCACAAGACTCTTACCGAATGAGCGCGTCAAAAAAGGCAAGGTCTCCATTCGAAGACGGGCTCTTAAATATGCAGCATCTTGATTCGTAGGATCCAAAAAAGCAACAAGAGACCTCTTTTGCAAGAAAGCGAAAATCTCTTTCTTTTTCACTTTTAATAAGGGACGCCAGACAAAGAGGCCTTCCATCGTAGATATATCTTGCATTCCTCCCAAAAAAGAGAGATGAGCCCCTTCAAAAAACCGTTTTAACACTGTCTCCGCCCGATCATCCGCTTGATGCCCTAAGAGCAGCGCTTGAAAAGGAATTTTTTGAAAAAGAGACTTAAAAAAGCTAAACCTTTCTTTTCTAAAACGATCTTCAAGATTATTTCTCATTGGGAGAGAAAGTCGAACCGTATAAAAAGGAAGCTCTAAAGATTCTATTTCCTTGCGGATCGAATCCGCTTCTTCTTGACTCTCTTCTCTCCAAGCATGATCTACGTGAGCCACATGAAGAGATGAGCATCCGGCATCCAGAAGAGAATACAACAAAGCCTTTGAATCCGGCCCTCCAGAATATCCTAAAAGAAGAGGACTGCGTCCATCCCAATGACTCCTTAAAAACTCTTTTACTCTTTTCATTGAGACTATTATAGTGAGCCGATAATATCTTTGGTACTCATGCCGATCTTATGGCTCTACATCCTCAAAGGTTATTTCCGGGTTTTTCTATTATCGATCGTGTCCTTTATTCTAATTTTACTTGTCTCAAGATTTAAAGAAATTGCTCGATTTGCTGCCCTAAGCGATGACCCATCGTCTGCATTTTTTTTCATCTTGTATCAAATCCCCTTAATCCTTCCTATTGCAATCCCTATTTCTTCTTTTATTGCTGCATTTCTTCTTTTTCAACGTTTTAGTCGCAACTTTGAGCTCACAGCAATGAGAAGCTCAGGAATGTCTCTCTATCGTGTTTTGGCTCCAATCTTCATTTCTTCTTTATCCTTAAGCCTCTTTAATTTCACCCTCTCTGCAGAAATTTTCCCTGCTTCTCGAAGAGCCTCAAAAAATCTATTCTACGAACAAACATCATCCAATCCTCTTCTTCTTTTAAGCCGAAAATCTCTCATCAAAATCAAAAAAAGCTATCTTCATATCGATGAAAATGAAAACGAAAAAATCGCAAAAAACATCGTATTCATTGCACCTAATCAAAGCAATCATCGCCTCATGCTGATTTCTGCCAAACAATTAGAAATATCAGGTACAGAATTGAAAGGAGAAAATATCTCTCTTATTTCCTATCTCGACTCTGAGAAAGAAGCAGAATTCGATCCTCTCATCATTGAACATCAGCAGTCCATGGCGACAGATGCATTTTCCTTATCCGCCTTGTTAAAAAAACGAAGGCCTTGCTTTGATGCAGGATCTTTAAATATCCCAATGCTGAGGCTCATGGGGAAAGAATCGAGTAAAAAAGCAACACGATCTCAAATAGAAATCATGCGAAGATCCGCTCTGGCTATCACTGTATTCACAATGACCTTTGCAGGCTGTGTCTTTGGAATCAACAACGGAAGGGTCTCCTCCAAAAAAAACATGATCTTCATGGCGGGCCTGCTTCTATTTGTCATTATCTCCTACTTACTTGGCAAAGAATTCAAATCCCACGTTCCCATCGCAGCCATGATTTTAATTTTACCACATCCTATTGCATGGACATTCTGCTTGCGTCACCTGCATAAAATCGCAAAAGGACAAAAATGAAAGTCTGGGTCAGATATCTAGTAGGAAGATTTATTAAAACGTTTCTTCTATTTCTTATCTCATTATTTCTTACCTACACAATCATTGATCTCTCTGTCCATGGGACCCATCTCATTATTCAAACGGATACTCTGCAACATATCGCTCACTATTATCTTCAGAATTTCTCTAAATACCTGGCTCTTTTTTTCCCTCTGACATTTCTATTAACATCTTTAAAAATTCTCATCGAATGCAATACTCATCACGAATTCACCGCCCTATCAATGGGGGGGCTATCGCAAAGTACTCTTTTAAGGCCTTTTTTTTGGCTTTCTTTTTTTTTCTCCTTTCTTTCTTTGATTAATTATGAGTGGATCTTTCCAAGCGCCATGCAATCCATGGAAACATTTCAAAATCACATGATCTTCAAAAAAACAAAAACAGATACGCCAAAACTGCATAGGACCTCCCTTAAAGATGGATCTGAGCTCGTTTATCAACAATTTTCCAGTGAAACAAATACTCTGTTCGATGTTTTTTGGATCAAAAATGTGAAAGAAATCTGGCATTGCAAATCCCTTCTTCTTCCTTCTGATTCAAAAACTTCTGTACAAGGATCTTTTGTAGACCATTTTCAACGCTCTCAAGAGGGCCTCTTTGAAAAAAAATCCCACTTTGAAAAAACGTTTTTTCCCGAAATACAATTCAATGAAGACGACTCTCACAAAGAAGTCTGTCTTTTTGAACACCGCTCCCTTTCCACTCTTGCCAAACAAACTTTTTCTCTAAAAATGGAGAGAGCTCCAATTCTTTCGCATCTGCAATATAAAATTGCAACCTCTTTACTTTGTCCTTTTATTCTTTATCTCATTAGCCCGATAGCACTACGATTTCAAAGAACTAAATCCGCATTTCTCATCACAGCCCTCAGCCTTTTTGGCCTCATTGGCTTTATGACTATTTTAGAAGGGATGCTCATCTTGGGAGAAAATCAGGTCATTCCCAGTTTCATTGCCATATGGAATCCCTTTATTCTGTCCATAATGATCTCAAAACCCACACTTCTTGCAAAAATGCTAGAAAAATTAAACAAGATTATACCGAAAAAGGTTCAAGAATCGGTTTTTAGACGAGATTGAAAGCTGCCA
>CAYVDU010000092.1:0-6142 GCA_964450765.1 uncultured bacterium
TGATCTTTCTTTAGATAAGATCCCTATCTATGTATTTTTTTGCTTTGCGTTTGCTTTGTTTCGCCAAAAAACGGCGGAATCCATTCTGGAGGGAAGGCAGCTTATTGAGCGGCTTATTGCATTTCAAACTGAAACGGGGAATTTCCCGACCTATTTGCATGAATTTCCAAAGTGTTGGGATTTTCATTTGTCTTTAAAAATTGCCCCGGTCTTGATTCATATTCTGCGCGAGTTTGGATCTGTTTTAAAAAGTGATTTTAAAGATCAAATAAAACACTGTCTTGAGAAGGCTGTTATAGCTCCTCAAAATCCTTTGTGGGAGCATCGCTATTTAGCATGTCAAGGCATTATCTCTGTGATTGATTTTAGATGTCTTAAATCACATGAAGAGTGGTTTGATGCGATTGTATCTATCCAACTTGTGGAAAAAGGGATGGACTTTTCGATTCCTTATCACGAGAATCTTCAGATGTTTCTAGGCGATCATTCAACCCAAGAAAAGGGGAGTCCTCAACCTCTTGCTATAGAATATGTGCTCGCTGAAAAAGAAGGCTTTAGTGCTCGTTTAATGAAGGATCATATTCATCAGCTTCATAGCGCGGTTTTATTCCCATTTACTTCGTCTGAAAACATCTCTTCGGAGGTTGTCTGTAAAAACAATCCACCGAGTGTTTTTTGGATCTCGGAAAATTGTGTAAATAGTCTTTCTTTTCCAGGAGGGAAATGGGATAGCAAGAATCGAATTGTTTTTGATCTTGAAACCCCGTTTGAAATGGGAAGAAACGATGTTTTTGAAGCGTCGGTGTATTGCAACGCTTCTCAAGATTTATCCTTTTTAGTGAATGGTGAGAAAGGGATGGTTTTCTACTTGGACGATGTGATTTCAATTGTGTCTTCTACAGTAAGAATGGAACTTTCTTTTGAAATCTTGAAGGGCAATGGCGATTTTTGCGGACATATTTTCCCTGCTAATCGTCCAGGACAAATTTCATGCAAAGGTTCTGATGCGTATAGCGCTTTTGATCAGCATATTGGCCTTCGGACGTTGCGAAGAGGCGGTATTGCGAGTATTGGGGTGAAAGTCCAATGGAATCCTTGAATTCGATGGTTCATATTCTAGAGCAGCATTGGATTCGGTTCTTAAACGCGATCCCTTTGGTTTTTATTGGTATTGTTGTTCTTTTCATTGCTTGGGGATTTTCCCGTTTGGGTTCATCAGTGACTCGAGTTGTAATGAAGCGGCGGTTTCATAAGTCTCTTCTTGTGGATGTGATTGCGCGAGGTGTTGGAATTGTTATTTTTCTTTTGGGCGTGTACCTCATTTTTGAAATGGCAAATTTGACAGGTGCTGCTCTCACAATTATTAGTGGAACTGGTGTTTTCGGGATTATTTTGGGGATAGCGTTTCGAGATATTACGGAAAATTTTTTAGCCAGTATTTTATTGAGCATTCACCATCCCTTTCAAAATGGGGATCTGATTGAGATCTCAGGAATCACAGGATATGTGCAAGGAATTACAATGCGAGTGACCATGTTGCTTACGTTGGAAGGTCATCACGTTCATATTCCCAACGCAATTGTTTATAAAAATCAGCTCCGTAATTTTTCAAGCAGTCCAGAGAGGAGGGAAGACTTTGTTATTAGTCTTCGTTACGATGATACAATTCCTCGTGCTCAGGAAATCATTTTGAGTGTGTTAAAAGGTCACGAAGCCATATTGAGACAGCCAGAACCATGGGTGCTGATTGATACTGTCGATAAGGCGAATGCTCAGGTGCGTGTCTATTTTTGGGTGGATGGAAGCCGGCATAGTTGGCTGCATGTGAAATCCTCAGCGATCTACTCAGTGAAGAAAGCACTAGGAGATGCCAATATTTCTATGCCGGATGGATCGTATAAGATCGTTTGTCCTGAAGGTGTTACGGTTCGTGGGTTGAATCTTTGATAAAACCTAACATCCTTTTGTATTCTTCTTCTTTCTCGTGCTCTTGAAGTTTTTGAATAGAGGAGATGGTTAGATTTACATTTTCTTTTTTAAAGACAAGAAAATGGTCGCTTGCATAGCGGGCAACTTGTGTAAAATGAGTAATACAAATGACTTGTTTATGCTTTGCGATTTCTTTGAGCTTTTCTCCAAGAATTGCGGCTGTTTGGCCTCCTACATTTCCATCGATTTCATCAAAAATCAGACAGGATGCCTTTTCTTTTTGGGCAAGGACCTTTTTGATGGAGAAGAGAAGGCGAGAAAGTTCTCCCCCACTCGCTGCGTTTTTAAGTTCAGTCAGAGTCCCTCCTAAGTTTGCAGAGAAAAGGAATTCAATGAGATCTTTTCCATGCTTACTCAAAGATTGAGACTTAACTGAGATCGAAAAATTAGCGTTCGGCAGATTTAAAAAAGAGAGTTCTTTCAGGACTAAGGAAGAAAGTAGCAGAGCTGCATTTTTACGAAGGGCGCTTAACGTTTCTGCAATTTCATCGTTTTCTTTTTCTTTTTGTTGTACAAGTTCTTCAAGTTCAGCGCATTCTTGATCAATAAGGTTGATTTGTTCGATGCGAGCGATGACTTTTTTTTGACTTTCCAAAACTTCGGAATATGTTTTTCCAAAACGTTTTTTCAGTTGTTCAATTTTTGCAATACGCTGTTCGATGGTGGCGAGTTGATGAGGACTGTTATCTAGACGATCTAGGTAGGAAGCTAAGGTGCGCTCGAGTTCATTCATTTCGATGTTAAAACTTTTACAGGTATTGGCTAGGGGCTGTAGAGAATCATCCATCCTGGAACACTGATCTAAAAGAAGATGTACCTGCTTTAGTTTGCTTTCTGAGAGAATTCCTAAAACTGTTTCTATTTTTTGTGTGAGATCCTGAGAATGGTTGAGCTTTTTGTGATCAGCGTAGAGCGTCGATTCTTCTTCGGGTTTCCAGTTGATTTCTTCAATAAAAGAAAGATCGTCCTCTGCGATGGCAAGATCTCTGGCTTTGGTTTCTTTTGCAAGCTGTTTTTCTTGAAGATCTTGTTTTAGTTTTTGTGTTTCTAGATACGACTCGCTGAGATGTTTTGCGATGTCTTTGCTATCTGCAAAGGTATCTAAAATATCTCTTTGTTCTTCTACTTCAAAGAGCAAAAGAGAGCTTGATTGATCGACTCTTTGTATGAGAGGGCGGATGATGCTCTTTAAGGAGGCAAGGGGGGACGGCTTTTCATTGAGAAAGCATTTATTTTTACCGGATTTGTCGATTTCTCTTCGGATGGTAAGGCCATTGTTAAATGTTGCTTCTACAAGGGCAAAATCCCCGTGTTTTCCAATGAGATGCGTGTCTGTGCGATCTCCCATAATGAGGCCAATGGCGGAGAGAATGGCTGATTTCCCAGCGCCCGTTTCGCCGGTAAGCACATTGAAATGGTCTCCAAAGTGGATTTCAGCTTCAGATACAAGGATGAGGTTTTGGATTTTAAGAGTTTTTAACATCTTGTGTTGTTTTGAAATGTGTCTTGGTTGTTTTTTCAAGGACTTCAATGCCAAATTTGGAAACTAATGCTTTAGCCGCTTGAGTGACCTGTTTGGAAGCTCCTTTAGGAAGAGTTATTCCGTATTCTTGGCTTAATTTTTCCATGCCATCTAAAAATGCAGCTCTAGCGAGGATGGAGGCGGCTGCTACAACAACATCTTGCTCTCCTTTTGTTTTTTGTTCCAAATCAATAGTGAGCTTTTTCTGCTGAACAAAACGTTCCACAACATGTGGGTCTGCAAATTGATCTAAAATGGCTTTTGTACAGCCCGTTTTTTGACTGAGATCGCTAAGCGCGGCGACATGCACCCATGCAAGGAGTCGATTGAGATTTTTAAACTTTTGATACAGTTCATTATATTTTAAAGGAAATAGCCGGATAATTGTGTGTGGGCAAAGAGATCGTATTTTGGGAGCGAGCTTTAAAATAGAGCTATCAGAAAATTGTTTACTATCTCTGACTCCTAATTGAGCCAATTGTTTGATCATGTCCCCATCTGCATACACACTGCCGATGCAAAGAGGGCCAAAAAAATCTCCCTTCCCGGCTTCGTCAAGACCGATTCGAGGCGTTAGATCAAGATGGACTTCAGGATTTGAGAACTTAAAATTTTTAAGAATTTCAGGCTCTAGATAGAACTCAATGAATTCTTGCATCTCTTTTCCTTGGACTGTAAGACTGCCGGATTCATAGAGTGTGCAAGAGAGACCTTTCTTTTTTGCGGAAAAAATAGTGTAAGGAGGGGTCGTAATTTCAAAACCTTGAGACTCTAAATCGGTTTTTAGTTTTTCTTTAAGGGAGGGATCGATTTTGGTAGAAAAACAGGATGGTTTATTCATTTTTATCTAAATCAGCGATCAGTCCCTCATTATACAGTTTGAGCGAGTCGGAAAGACCCTGGACGGAGCGCATCAAATTTTGAAATTGTCTTTTAAATTCCTCATTTTCTACGATTTTTTGCCGTTCTTGTCCAGCATAATCCAAAAGTTCCGTTAACCTTCCGAGTGAAGTGGTGATACAATCGACTTCTCCTTCAAAGTAGCAACGAAAATCTTTAGCTGTTTCTAATGATTTTAAAAGATTGGCCTTTTTTGTACGGCTGCGTTGCCAGTGCTTATCATATTGAAACAAAAGTCCGTAATGATTCACATCATTCATCATTGTATCGGCTTTGCTTAAAAGAGAATTTAAACGTAAGTAAAAGTCATCTTGTGTAATAAAACGTCCCAGCGTGCCGATGCCATTGGATAAATCGTTCGAGATTTGTTGGAGATTCTGAAATGTTTGGGGCGCTTCTGCATTGAAGGAGTCGACGGCGCGATCGAGATTGCTGATAAGATAAGAAATTTTGCTGAGAATTTGGTCGTCATTCAGTCCTATTTGGACCAAGCGGAGGTTGTCATTCAGGAGCGCTGTAGAGTCGCGTAAAGAAGGGATAAGATTGGTCTCTAGGGCTGATGAAATAAGAGAGTCCGATCGGTTTAAGACTTGGTTAAGCGATGCGATGGATTCAGATAAATTTTGACTGTTTGAAACAAACCAAGTGTCAAGATGATCCAGAGACGTCTCCATCCTGTGAGAGACTTTTGCAATTTGATTGAAGGTGTTTTCCAGAGGATCAATCGAGCTTGCGGTGATCACTTGATCTGTAATGAGGTGTGCTGTTTTTCCTTTCGGAGGAACCCTTGGAAGAATGGCAATGGATTTTTCTCCCATAAGACCGGTGGTTCTCATAGCCACTTCGTCGCAGCTATAAACATCAACGCTAGAGTCCACTTTTAGCGTGAGTTCATAGAAATAGACTTTTCCGGATTCATCGGAAGGAAGTTCTCTTGCATGTTTAAGCTCTTGGATTCCAACCACCTCTCCGACTGGTTTCCCTGCAAAAGTAACTCTTGTTCCAAGAGTGATGCCGGCGATATTGGCAAAACGGACATGCAATGTTTTTTTACCATCTCCAATCCGCGGTTCTAAGAAAAGAATCATTGCGATCATGACCGTAACTGCAGAGGCAACAAAGAGGCCTATTAAAATATTTTTGATTTTATCGGTCATTGAGAGGCTCCTTCCTATAGCAATGTTCTTTTAAAAAATGAATGGTGGGATCGTCTATTTCCATAAACGTCTCTACATCCCCTATATGAGCAATCTGTCCATCTTTGTGCAACGCTAATCGATCGGCGATGAAAAGAGCCGAGTTGATATCATGAGTGACGACAATGCTTGTTCCTTTGAGTTCTTTTTGGATTTGTACGATGAGTTCGTTGATTTGCTGCGCGGTAATGGGATCAAGTCCTGTTGTTGGCTCATCATAGAGTAAAATAGAGGGTCTATAAACAATGAGTCTGGCAAGAGCGGCTCTCTTTCTCATGCCTCCTGATAGATCGGAAGGCATTTTTTTTTCAGTTCCTTCCAATCCGACCATAGCGAGAGCCTCTTTTACTTTTTGCTGGATTACATGTGGGGAATAAGGTTTTTTTGTAATAGGATCTCCATGCTGAATAAGGGAAAAAGCAGTGTTTTGTTCGATATTCATGGAGTCAAAAAGAGCGGCTCCTTGAAAAAGCATTCCCATGTTTTTTACGGCTTGGTAAAGAGCGTTTCCTCGGCAAGAGGTAATATCGAATCC
>CAYVDU010000093.1:0-6047 GCA_964450765.1 uncultured bacterium
ATACTGCTTCAGGCCGTCGCGGTTCAGGTCGATGGAACTGTAGGCCATCGGCACAATGAGCGATGGCATTGAACGCTTCGAGATTCCTATTTGGTCAGAGATGTACGAAGAAAAGAGCGATCTTCTTCAAGAAAATAAACTTCTTTATGCCATTTTGCAGATCGAAAGAAAAGAAGGATCCCTCCAACTTTCTTGTCGATCTCTAGAAGATCTCAACGCAATGGATGAAAGTAAAATTCAAGCCTCAGACACTCTCTATGACAGACTCAAAATGCAAACAAGACACGGCGAGCCAAAATGGAAAAAAGAAAAACAAAATCAACCCAAAGAGACAGCTCCAAAGGAAAAAGAAGAAATGAAACATCTCATCCTGAGCATCGACAGCGATAAAATCGCTTTCAGCGAAATTCTTGCTTTAAAAAAATTATTTCGCTCTTTTCCCGGGAAATCGACCGTAGACATTCAATTCTTTCATTCTCATAAACAGAAAGGAACTCTTTCCATCGGCCAAGAGTGGGGAGTCCAGCCCAACGCCGAATTCCTCAATCGGCTCAAAGCCTTTTTATCTATAAAAATAAAAGACAGTATTTCATAATGAACCTCTTGAAAGAGGTCTACCATGAAAAGAATCATTGCGAGCTGTTTGGTGTGCATCATGCCATTATTATCCCTTGAGATCGAAGATCTCTCCTGGGAAGATACTGGTCCTTCCGCACAAGAATTCCACACTCTCCTACAGCAGGCCATGGATGAAAAAAACTGGTGGGCCGTCATCGATTATGCAGATATTCTTTCCTACCATTTCCCATCAAGCCCTTTTGCTCAAGATTCCGCTCTCCTCATTGGAGAGGCGTATCTTCAAATGGATCAACCCTCGCTAGCCAACCAATATTTAACCATCTACCTCAATCAAACGACTTCCCCCAAACATTTTGAAAAAGCGATTGAATACAAATTTCACATTGCAGAAAGGTTTCGACAGGGGGAAAAAAAACCTCTTTTTAATTCCCACAAAGGGCCAAAACTCCTTTCCGCTCAAGACGATGCTCTTGCCATTTATGATGAAGTGTTAGCTACATTGCCCCACAGTGAATTTGCCGCACGCGCACTCTTTGGAAAAGCACAAATTCAAGCTGAACAAGAAGACTATAAACCAAGCCTCGAAACATTGGATTTACTTATTCGAAGATTCCCTAAACACGATCTCGCTGCAGCAGCTTACTTAGAAAAAATCGTTGTCTATCACATGCAATGTCAGGGAAAAAGTATTGATCCGGCTCTTTTAGACCTAGCAGATATCACTCTCCGTAAATTTCGCGCCGTTTTCCCAAGAGAAGAAAGACTTAAAACAGCCGAAACATATCTCTCTAAAATGCAAGAATTTTTCGCAGCACACCTTCTAGAAACAGGTCTTTTCTTTAAAAAAACAAAGAAAAATCCGGCTGCCGAAATTTACTTCAATAAAGTGATTTCCAAATTCCCAAATACAGAAGCAGCGATCATTGCGCAAAAAAATCTTGAAGAAGTCCATAAACACTAACCATCAAAAGTTCAGTTAAGTCACGCAAGAGCTCTAATACATAATGATCAATAACTTTGCATTTAAGCTGCGCGAAAGCCACGGACAAATCGACACTTTGGCAAAGCCAAAACATGCAATTTATCATTTAATCCACCAGATAATTAAACTGCGGCCGCTTTTAGGTCTCCTTGGGATTCTCCTACTATTTCAGGGATGCGGATATCATTGGCATCAAGAAGAAGATAAACCAACGCTCTCTGTCCCTTTTATTGCAGGCGACGATGACGGATCTCTGACCAATGAAATCATTCGAACAATTTCAGCATCAAATATTGCTCAGATCCGTCATAACGGAAACTATCGACTGCAAGCATCTTTCAAAGACCTTAAAACAGACACCATTGGATATCGACGAGACAAACAAAAAGTAGACGGCACAATATCCACAAACATCGTCGCCTCCGAGCAAAGAAAATCCATCACATTGGAAATCGCCATCTATCAACAATCTTCCAATCAAATCGTTTTCGGACCCTACACTATTACAACAGAGATCGAATACGATTTCATCGATGGAGACTCCATTCAAGACCTTGTCTTCATCAATCCACAAGGGATCCCAACAACGGTGCTTCCATTTTCACTAGGTCAGCTTGAACCTGTAGAAGCGGCCCAAGAAGCCTCCTCTAGACCTTTAAATCAAAAAATAGCCAGAAAAATTGCAGAATTTGTTTCTAAATTCACTCTTTTCTTTAAAGAATAACCCATTCTCACACTCATATGTAACTTATAAACAAACACTTATAACTACCCACACAAGCTTCAGAGGCGACAAAAAGAATAATACATAAATATATATTTAATAATAAAAAACATGTATAATAAATAAATAAAAGGAAATTAAATGATAACATTTTTAAGAAGTATTATACATTCAGCAACAGACCCTACACTTATGGCTCAGCCACCTAAAAACGGTTCTCATGACCGGGGGAACCTAATCACATTAATAGCCGCCGCCGCTATTGCCACCGTAGCTACAGCAGCAAGTTATTGCTTGAGCGAACCATCTCTGGAAACATCGCTTCAAAGATGGATCGATGCGGCCTCTGCACATGAGAAACCAGCAAGAGAGCTTGCCGCCAAAAGAATCAAAGAATGCCATGATAAAGGAGATGATACTTTAGACCTTAAAAATATCCCTATCACCTCTCTTAAGGGAGTACCTCTTCCCACAAATCTACGGGTACTTATGATTGAAGGCACTCAAATCGACAGTCTAACCGGAGTACAAACTCCTTCAACCTTAATGCAAATCGACAATTTACTATTTGGTAATTAACCGTTTTTTTCGAAAAGAGTGAGCGTCGCCTCAGTTTCTAACATATCAGCCAGAAAATGCTGCAATACAGCAAGGACATAGCGAGGAGTGTTGTATACACCATAGGTCGTAAAAACCACTTCCAGTCTCGCCTTATCCTCTTGATGAAGAGCAATCAAGACATAAGTGATTGGCATCTCATCAACGACTTTAGGGACAATCCATACAACAAATTGATCATTAAATAGAGTCACCTTCTCAACACTCTCTACGACATGAAAGTATTGGGTTAAATCGTCAACATCTTCACTCCCTATATTCGACAAAAGCCCACGATCATGAAGAAACTGAAGATCAATCGAAATAACTCCGTCAGGAATCCACTTTGAGAGATCTCCCATGAATTCTTTATATGCTACTTCTATTTGCGTCGCATTCAACATGAGGATCCTCCCTGAGATTTAAAACTCTCTACTTTCTTTAATTTAATTTGTTTTATTTATATTGTCAATAATTAAACTAAATTAAAAGAATGCAGGTAATTAGATAATAAAAGATCGAATGATGTTGTGATTTTTATATTATTTTCACTCCCAGGAACAACCGCCACAGGGAGTTTCTGTCTTAAAACAAGCTGACAATCATCGCTTACAGAAGAAACGTTCGATGCAATCGCCGCCTCATGCGCATCCATAAGAATCTTAAAACGAAATGTTTGAGGAGTTTGACCTCGTAAAAACTCTTCTCTTTTAGGAATCCCATCAATCATTGCACCGCTCACAGAATAGACAAGCGTATCTGCGCAAGGAATGCAGGTATCTACAGCTCCGTGAATGAAAGCAGCCTCAATATTATCCCGAATGATCCTCTCTGAAACAAAGGGGCGCACCGCATCATGAACCATCACAATACAGGGAGGCCGCTTAAACGCTTTGATTCCTAAATAAGAAGATTCTTGCCGAGTAGAGCCCCCGGGAATAACGACTGCAGAAGGGACCTCTTGAGAGACCAGATCTACCCAATCGCTATGACACACAAGTACAATCTCATCAAATAACGACAGATTCAAAAACACCTGGAGTGTACGCATATATACGGGACGACCATGCAATTTGAGAAATTGTTTAGGAATATCGCCCCCAAAACGATTTCCAGAACCGCCCATCAATAACACAAGCCCTAATGTAGATCCGTCATGCATAAAAATATGATAAATAGTATAGAAACAAATCTTATGAGTCTAATATTACAGAAAGCCTTCTCCCTCATTAAAACAAACCCTATCCCATGCTTTAGCGGCTCTCTTTTATTCATCGGCCTTTTTTTCTTCCTCATTCTAGAGCAACATCAAATCGCTCACCAAATTTGGCTCATTGCCCTGATCGGCGGGGGAGTTCCCATCTGCTACCAAACCCTAAAAGGGGCTGTCAAGGGCCACTTTGCTTCCGACATTGTCGCTATGCTGGCCATTATCACCGCACTTTTTCTTGGGCAAGCGTTTGCAGGAGCAATCGTTGTTCTCATGCAATCAGGAGGAGAATCCATCGAGCGTTTTGGATTTAAAAAAGCGTCTTCTTCACTCAAAGAGCTTTTACAAAGAGCACCTCAAAAAGCACAAAGAAAAAAAAGATCAGATCACTCACTATCAGACACTTTAGAAGAAATCCATGTCAAAGAAGTGAAAGTAGGGGACCTCTTAATTGTTCGTCCCGGAGAAATGGTTCCCGTCGACGGAATTATCGCACAGGGAAGCTCCCAAATTGACGAATCCGCACTTACGGGAGAACCTCTTAACAAAACAAAAACAATCGGAGATTCAGTCTTCAGCGGCAGCATCAATATCAACGGCCAAATTGAAATGAAAGCCAGCAAAATCAGCGAAGAAAGCCAATATGAAAAAATCGTACAACTCGTTCAAAAGGCCCAGCAAGAAAAAGCGCCCATCCAACGTCTTGCAGACCGCTATGCTGTTTTTTTCACCCCTCTTACCCTCTTTATGGCTCTTATTGGATATCTAATCACAAAAGATACATCGACAATTTTAAGCGTCCTCGTCGTTGCAACGCCTTGTCCTCTCATCTTAGCAACTCCTCTTGCCGTCATGTGCGGAATTAATAAAGCCGCCAAAACAGGAATCATTGTCAAAGGAGGAGCTGCGATCGAACAAATCTCCACCATTCGAGCCATTTTATTCGACAAAACAGGCACCATTACCTACGGGCAACCTTCCATTAAAAAAATAAAGACCCTCTCTCAAGAGACAACAGATGACCTCATTTATGCAGCAAGCGCCCTTGAACAATTTTCCACTCACACCACCGCAAAAGTAATCGTTCAAGAAGGACGCAAACGATTTAAAACGCTGCCACTACCCACCCAATACCAAGAAATGCCAGGCCAAGGGGTTTCAGGAAACCTTGAACAAGACCACTATATCATCGGATCCGCGACTCTTCTGCAAAAGCATCTCAAAAGCGAAAATATTGACTCTCTTATCTCTTCCTATCTCAAAGAAAACGAATCCGTGATCTTCATCGCCAAAAATAACCAATGCATAGGCATCATTACCCTAGAAGACACGATCCGTCCCAATGTTTCTAAAATGATCGAAGAACTAAAAAGCCTTGGCATTAAAAAGATCATGATGATCACAGGCGATCATGAAAAATCTGCAGAAAAGATTGCAAGTCAGGCGAATATCCAAGAATTTAAAGCGGATCTTTTACCCGAACAAAAAGTACAAATTGCCCAAGAATGGAAAAGAAAATATAAAAGCCTTGCCATGGTCGGCGACGGCATCAACGACGCACCGGCATTGGCAACAGCCACCGTCGGTATCGCCATGGGCGCCCACGGAACAGCAATTTCTGCTGAAGCCGCAGATATCGTTCTTCTCATTGATGATCTTACTAAAGTAACCTGCGCCATTCACATCGGCAGACGCATGCTATTCATTGCAAAACAAAGTATCTTTATTGGAATGGGGCTCAGCTTTATCCTCATGATCTTTGCATCTCTCGGGTACATCATCCCAGCCATCGGCGCAAGCCTTCAAGAAATCATCGATGTTGCCGTCATCCTTAATGCCTTAAGAGTCCTTAAAAATCACGAGCACCCATCAGCACCCCAATTCTAGGACGCAAGACATTATATAGTGGATTAAATGATAAATTGCATGTTTTGGCTGTGCCAAAGCGCCGAATT
>CAYVDU010000094.1:0-5991 GCA_964450765.1 uncultured bacterium
CACGAGTTCATGGCCGCGAAGACGCATCGCTTCCGCTTCTTTTAGAATCCGCATTTCCTGCCCTCCCCACCCGGGAGACGCTTCTAAATGTAAAATCTTCAACTTCTTTGAACTCATCCAACCTTCGCTCTATTTCCCAGGTTGCCGTATCGATGATAATCAATACTCAAAGCGACCTCTCGCACATAATGCAATAATTCAAAACAGCCGCTAGCATACACCTGTTCATCTGCAATATGAGTGTTCGATTCTACAGCAAGCCGGTATAGATCTAAAGAAGCTCTTTCTGTGCATCGAACCGTGCGCCATATTCCTAAGCGAACTCTCTCATAAAACAATTCCTGGCTCTCTTCAAAAACAAGACAAATAGACTCCCACTTCGATGGATCAAAAACCGCGCTCTTTAAATGTTTAGGGTCATAACTGATTTCAAGATCCACACCGCAAGTCAGAGCCGCACTGCAAACTCTAAAAACATCAAAAAGATCACTCTGAGAAGAAACTCGAAGAACCATTCTTTGACGGGGGACATATTTGATAAAATTATCCTGTCCAAGGACTTTAGATTCATCTTCTTTTTTCTGAAATTCCCCCCATGTATGAGCATAATTTGCAACACTTACCATCCAAGAGCCAAATTGCTTTTGAGACAATTCCAACGCATCTAAAAACCCAATCAAACGATTCACCTTTTCCGGAATTGGACTCTTCTTCTCAGGTAGATCAACCTGCTCTACATGAACAAACTCTTTTAAATAATGAGAGCCGCCCACCTTTAAACCTCTACCAAAACTGCTCAACTTTGTACCTCCGAAAGGCTGTCTTCGGACAATGGCTCCCGTAATGGCTCGATTAATGTAAAGATTTCCGGCCTCAATCTCTTCCATCCACTGGGAATGCTCTCTTTCATCCAAACTAAAAAGACCCGACGTAAGACCGTAAGGAACGCAATTGGCCAAAGAAATTGCATGAGATAAATTTTCAGCCTTCATCACACCCAAAACAGGGCCAAAAAATTCTGTCATATGAGTAAATCCATGAGGCTGTACATTCCATTTAATTCCAGGAGACCAAAGACATGGATTTTCAGGATCTTGCCTTGGCTCAAGAATCCAACTTTCATGGGGTTCTAATGTGGTTAACGCTCTTTTCAAAACACCTCGAGGCGGATGGATTAAAGGATTGATCTTCGTTTTTAAATCAAAAGCACTTCCCACTGTTAAACTCTGAGCAGCACTCTTCAATTGATGAATAAAATGAGCATTCTCATACACTTCTTTCTCTAAAATCAGTAATGACGCCGCGGAACATTTTTGACCTGAATGACCAAATGCAGAATGAAGAATCTCTTTGATCGCAAGATCCAAATCAGCAAGGGCCGTCACAATAATGGCATTTTTACCTCCCGTCTCCGCTGATAAATCAAGATTGGGTCTCATTTTCAAAAATTTTTGCGCAGTGTCTGTGCCTCCTGTTAAAATCACGACATCAACCCTTGCATCTGCAACTAAAGAGCCTCCCACAGCATCTCCAGAACAAGGTACAAACTGAAGAATTTCCTTAGAAATCCCTGCCTCCCAAATTGCCTGCGACAAAATCCAACCAACAAGCACGGCATCTGATGCCGGCTTAAAAAGCACTGCATTACCAGAGACCAAAGAAGCCAAAATTCCACTTGCAGGAATGGCGCAAGGAAAATTCCAAGGAGGCGCCACTAAAACAGTTCCTTTCGGAGTTAGCAGCACCTCTTTTTTAGATGAAAGATCCATCATCTGTCTGGCATAATATTCTGCAAAATCAATCGCCTCTGAAACTTCAACATCCGCCTCTATAAGGATTTTACCTCCATCTAGCATCATGGCGCCTATCAAATCGGCTCTTCGTTCTCTTAATTTTTGTGCAATGGCAACCAACATTCCAGCGCGATCTTTCGGACAGACTTGACTCCATTTTTTCTGAGACAACTTTGCGGCATCTAAAGCTCGATCAATGTGCTCTTTCGTTGCCTTTGCATACCGTCCAAAACATTTTTCGCCGCGAGAAGGATTCTTCAGCTCTCCCTCTTCATTCTCATACAATAGCTTCCCTTCAATCACTAAGGGAAGACTCGGCACTTCATCTTTATTCCACAACCGGACGATCTCTTTGGCCCATATTTGATTCTCCGGCAAAGAAAAATCAGTATCTGGCTCATTTTGAAACGAAGAATCCAATTGCAAAGCAAGGGGATGCAATTGTCGATTTTGCCTACGTCTTGCCCCCACAAATACAGAATCCATCTTTTGACAGCTTTTAATAAAAAAATCACTCTGAGTCTTCCAATCATCGCTTCCCACTTGCAATCCAAACACAGACGTCAAAAAGTTTTCAGGCCCTGTATTTTCATCCAAACGACGAATTAAATAAGCAATGGCATATTGAAATTCTGATTTCAAAGCGACAGGACAATATAAAAGAATATCTCCTGCAAGCTCTTGCACTGCCTTTCTCATGGACTCGGCCATCCCCTCAAGCATTTCAAAGCCCGTATTCGCTTCCACTTCATTTTCCAAACGAAGAATCATTCCAAAGGAAAGATCAAACAAATTATGGCTTGCAATCCCTAAATGAACAGCCCGTGCATTTTCTTTTTGACATCCATACACAACCATTTTTTTATAGTTCGCATCTACGTCGAGCTTTGAATCATACGGAGTTTGGCTCCATCCTCTCAAAGAAGCCTCGCATTGCTCCATCGCAAGATTCGCCCCTTTCACAATACGAATCTTAATCGGAGCTCCGCCCCGCTGAACTCTTTGTTTTGCCCACTCCGTCAACTCCTTTTGAAATCCATGACTATCCGGCAAATACGCCTGCAAAACAATCCCCGCAGAATATGAGCTAAATTCATCACTGGATAACGCTTTGCAAAAAGTGGCCACCGTCAAACGAAGATCGCGATATTCTTCCATGTCAAGATTGACAAATTTAGCCCTTGGTTTTCCATTCGGCAACACAACCGGATATTTCATTGCGGCTCTATAAAGCAACTGCAAACGCTCTACAAGAACATTCACAGTTTCATCAAAACTAAGGAGCTGAATCTGACTGAAAATTGTGGAAATTTTAATCGACACATAATCAATGTCGGGGTTCTGTAAATCCTTCAAATATACGTCTAAACGATGCCGAGCTTCTTCTTCACTTAAGATAGCCTCTCCTAAATGATTCAAATTCACCCTCACGCCTTCGCGCCTTCGCAAATGCAAATGTTTCTTCAATAAATAAGGCTCTGCTTGCAAAATAACGCGAGACGTCTCTCTTCGCAAACTCCATGTTACAAACGGAATCAAACATTGCGCTACAGAAGCACCTATCATTCGAAAAATAGACAATCCGATTCTTTTAAAAATGCCTAAATATCGAGGCGTGCCATATTGCTTTAATAAATAAATGATCTGATCAGCAATGCGCCAATACGACGAACTCCGAAAACACTGATCTGTAAGACTTGTTGTGAAAAATTTCCCATTGGAATCTTGCATCATCCGAGAAAGCTGCTCTTGGACGCTCTTTTCGCTCTGAGTCATGATCTGTTTAGATCGATGCAGCATCCAAGCGGCAAGATCAATGGCGTATCGAATCCTTTGTTCCATAGACAAAGGAGTTCCTTTGATCTTATTTAAATGTTCCTTTACTTGCTTATACGAACGTTCCAAATCCATGAATCTACCACTTAAATTGCGACATTATGTTTTTAACAGATTCCCCACAAGCAGATGGAAGATTCTCGCACATTAAAAGACGATCTAAAATCATCTTCAGCTCATCTCGTTTATCAAGACGAAGACAACACTCTCCCAAGAAATATAAAGAACCCCAATCATAAACCCATTTTTCGACAAAATAACCATCAGTGCTTAAAGGAATCGACGCTGCCAATTTTAACGCATCGTACGCTTTCTTATAGTTTTGATGGGCCATGTAAAATCTCCCTAAATAGAAAAGAGGCTCCGAGCGACTTGGCCGATTTCGATAGGCTGCCAAATAACTCTGAACCACAAGATGAAAGGGGTTTTCTAAATTTTGCCTTAATTGAGCCACACGAAACATCGCAAAAAATCGCTCCTGCTCGCACCCTTTTTCCATCTGAGATCTAATCTCATAATTTTTCAAAGCAAGATCCAAAGACCCCGCATTATGATAACTTTGCCCCAAGTAGTACCGATACCGGGCATTTTGCGGTTCTCTAATTAAAGCTTGTTCCAAAACAAGAGCGTCTTTCAAATATTTACAAGGATCTTTAGAGCGATTCCCTTTTCGGGTATCCGAAATATTAACAAGCCCCTGAAGGACTTCACAGCTTTGCGCATTGGCGCATTCAAGGTTCTCATGAACAACTCCGTACCATTTCCAATCCAAACAATTATTCACCAATCCAATCCGATGGTAATCAATTCCCTGAGGCTCTCTCACAAGAGTCACATAAAAATCCTTATCCAGATTCGACAATACAGAATCATCCGAAAATACCCATCTCTCATCAGCATCAATAAACAAAGAATAATCCGCTTTCTTTTTTGCACGTTGCAGCGCTTCATTTCGGTTGTGGGCAAAATTAACCCAGGGACGCTGATGCAGTTCTCCAGGAACTTCTTTCATAAACTCTCGAATCACTTCTTGCGTTCCGTCTGTAGATCCGGTATCACAAATCACCCAGTAATCAATTTTATCTTTCACAGAAGACAAACAATCAATAATGCATTCACGTTCATTCTTCACGATCATATTCAAACAAATTGTCTTTCTTTTCTGACAAACGCTTTCATCAGCAAAAAGAATGGCAATGCAAAAAACCAACAAAACCCGAAATATTTTCATAGAGACAACCCGATAAGAATGAACTTTTACAACATTGTAGTCATAAATTTAAAAAATAAACAAGACACGCGAAACCAAACACCAGGATACCTTTTGCGTTCTTGGATATGACATTATTTCTTAAGATTGGTATTAATCCCAAAACCAGTATATACTTCTTCCGGTTATCGATATGGATCAATCGACTTCTCTTTTATCAAAAAAAATCTCTAAACGACGCACGTTTGCAATCATCAGCCATCCTGATGCCGGGAAAACAACATTAACGGAAAAGCTACTGCTTTATTCAGGGAAAATACGCACGGCAGGGGTGGTACGAGGTCGTAAGGGAAGAAAATTTGCTACATCAGACTGGATGGCTTTAGAGCAAGAAAGAGGAATTTCCATTACGGCATCAGCGATGCAATTCCTCTATAAAGATGTCGTGATCAACATTCTCGACACTCCGGGCCACGAAGATTTTTCTGAAGACACCTACCGAACCCTCACAGCCGCAGATTGTGCAATCATGGTCATCGACGCAGCAAAAGGAGTTGAGAAACAAACTCGTAAGCTTTTTGAAGTTTGCAGACTCAAAAAAATTCCTGTTTTAACGTTCATCAACAAAATGGACATGCCCGGACGAGATCCTCTGGATCTCATGGATGAAGTGGAAAATGTATTAAATATCCAAGCCTGCGCCTACAATTGGCCCATTGGATCGGGGAAGCTATTTTGCGGAGTTTACGATCGAATGAGAGAGTTGGTCCAGCTTTTCACGCGGACTTCGATTGGCGGATCTGAATGCGCTCCAATGACAGAAAGTCCCTTCGAAGAACAAAAAATCATCGATCTCATTGGAGATGACGATTTTCAAAAACTAAAGAACGACCTAACTCTTCTTAAAGAAGCTGGCAATCTATTCAGTAAAGAGGAGTTCCTTTCTGGAAAAGTGACTCCCGTATTTTTCGCCTCGGCTCTATCGAACTATGGAATCGAACCCTTCTTTGATGCCTTCATTCATCTTGCTCCACCTCCCGGAGAAAGACTTGCAGACGGCCATAATGGAGAAGAAGTCTTAATCGATCCTGTGAAAACTCCCTTCAGCGCTTATGTATTTAAAATTCAATCCAACATGGATCGTAACCACCG
>CAYVDU010000095.1:0-5938 GCA_964450765.1 uncultured bacterium
ATTTCAGTCAGTGACATGGAAGGATGTTTAATCCATGTCTTGAGCAATCTTCCTCCCATAGGTGTGCATGTTTCGTCCAATACATCAAGAAGGGTGTTTTTATTGGAATGATCGATAATGGATTCTGTGAGCTCCAGATTCCGTAATGTAGCTCTATCAATGCTCATTGTTTCAGAGAAAGATCCCGTTTGTATGGAGAGGATGTGATCGAGATTTAAATTCATCTCTTCTTTGAGATATAAAAGTAAAGATCCGGCGGAGCAAACAGCGGCAGGTTGTGAGTTGAGTCCAAAGGAATGTAAGCTTGTGCGTTCAAATTGACAGGTGAGAACATCTTGAGCCGATTTTTGGGAGAGAGGATCTTTCGTATTGATCAGGAAAGTAAAGTGATGAGAGAGCTCTTTGAAAAATAGGGGATGAATTTCTTGAAATTTTTTGCTCACTAAAAATTCAGAAGGCCGCAAACGGAATAGTTCGTCGAGAATATCTTGTTCTTGATTGAATTCTATCGCATGGAATTCTCCGGTTGAAAGATCTAAAAAGCTCAGCCCAAAGGTGGATCCGATTTGGGCAATCGCTGCGAAATAGTTGTTTTTTTTGTCATTAAGAAGTCCTGAGTTGATGAGAGTGCCGGGTGTGATGATTTGCGTGATTGCTCGTTTGACAAGGCCCTTGGCTTCTTTTGGACTTTCCATCTGTTCTGCGATGGCAACTTTAAATCCTTTAGCAATCAGTTTATCGATATAGTTTTCTGAAGTGTGAAAAGGAACTCCACACATAGGAATGTTTTGTCTGGAAGTGAGAGTCAGGTTGAGTTCTTTGGCCATGATGTTGGCGTCTTCATGAAAAGCTTCATAAAAATCGCCTAAGCGAAATAAAAGGATTGCGTCTTTAGCAATGGCTTTACAGTCCATCCATTGCGCCATCATGGGAGTTGTGTGGGAGTTGTCTGTATGATTGAGGGTTTGAGTCATGGTGGATTTCCTTCATGCTGCTTATAGTGAATTAAATGATAAATTGCATGTTTTGGCAAGTGCGAAAGCTACAACTTATCATTGAATTCACTATATATCAAATAGAGGAAAAGAGGAGAGTATAATTGTGTCTTTTATCGACTTGAACTTGTCTATAGTGGTTCCAGTTGAAAGTTCTTTGTTTCGATCAGATTCCGGTAAATAAAAACTTAAGGATCGGCGCAGAAGAAAAGAGGAAGCGCAGAAGCGCAGAAAAAAGAAAAACATAGGGGCCTTTCAACTGGAACGGGTATATACCCGTTCCAGTTGAAAGGCACCCATTGGGATTGATTCAAAGTGCCGCGATTGAATTATTTTAAAAGGGGTTGTATTGAGTTTAATACAGCCCCTTTTAAAATAATTTAATCCCGGCGACTTTCAATTCAATCCGAATAGGTGGCTTTCAACTGGAACAGGTATAGACCGAAAAAGAGTTAAGAATCGGTTTTTAGACGAGATTGAAATCTGCCAAATTTTCAAGAACGCAAAGCAGGTAGTATTCATGCAATACAATCTGCTTTGCGTTCTTGGAGAGATTTGGCGCTTTGAACTCGTCTAAAACCTGATTTTTGAATTATTAAGCATGCGCGGGTTCGGAGGCTTCGCTATCAAAGTATTGAAGGATTGAAGGAAGCGCAGTGAGTAGGAGAGAGTATCCTGTGCCTGTTAGCGTTGGCATGCTTCCTCTGAGATGCTGACTCATGGAATTGAATCCACATCTGTCGCTTGCTTTTGTTGCGAACCAAAGAGCTCCGGCTAATATAGCATTAGAGGCTACGATAGAGGCAATCTGTTTGAGGAGGGGAGGGAACTTTTGGGCCGTTTTCATTGTGGCTACTTGTCTAGATACTTTAGACGAGATGGCTTGCTGTGCAATATGAAATGGGGCATTGCTCCTGATGAAAAGAGGGCGAAGCTGTCTTCCAATAAAGAGAACAGATCTTCCAAAAAAATGTTGGTCTGAAGGACTGATCTTAGATATCAACCAGTCTACTCCGATTCTTTGCAAAGAATTCTGGGCTGTTTGTTTTATGATTTGCATTGAGGAGTTTTGTGTACTAGGTAAACATAGCTTAGATACAACAATGTTAACGGCAGATTCAGCGCAGAATTTTGAGGATTCTTTGGGAATATAAATCATGGCTCCGAGCATTGCAAATGTAGTCAGTACGGTTGGTAGATAGGAGAGAATCCCTTCAGATCTAGTATTGGTGTTCTGTGTTGGTTGACGAGGGTTAAGGCTAAGGATCGCTGCCTTGAATTCGGCATGTGCTGAGTCCCAATTCTGGTGTGGTTCGAGCCCCCCTTTGAAGAGGTCTTGTGCTTGCATGAGGGCGGTTGCTTTTAAGGTTGCTGTTTCTAGTTCGATGCGTTGCTCATTGAGCTTGGCTCTTTCTTCATCATTGCTTGTTTGTTGAATTTTTAGGCAGATATCAGGCAGTAAACTGGCTAGTATCCCGGCACTTTTTTTGGTTAGGGTTTCTGTGGTAAAGGCTTCAAGGATTTCTTTATTGCGAGCAGAGTCGAGAGGTTCTTTTGAATGTAAAAATTTAGCTGCTTGACAGACGGCTTCAGTGTTTGGAAATGTAAATCGTTTACTTCCAACGACTAATGTTATTTCGCGTGTGGAAAGGCTTCTTAGAAAAGGGGTCTCTCTATGAAAGTCCAGATCAAATTGAGGGCAAGGAAGTTGAAAGGACGTTCTGGAGGCGCTTGTAGCCGCCGAGACGTTATGAGGGGTGTGTGTGCTTACATTTGTTGTAGTTGCCATAGCTTTATTAATTGTTTTTATTATATTATTTTAATTTTTTTACTATTAATTGTCTATTTTTTATTTATAATTTGTTAAAATAATTTTTTAACAAGGGTTGGAGATGTGTATACCGAAAATGATTCAAGAATCGGCTTTTAGGCGAGTTCAAAGCGCCAAATTTCCAAGAACGCAAAGCAGGTTGTATTGCATGAATACTACCTGCTTTGCGTTCTTGAAAATTTGGCAGCTTTCAATCTCGTCTAAAAACCGATTCATGAACCTTTTTCGGTGCAAATACTTTTTTTAAACGCGGGATGCGGTTCAATATTATTTGCTTGTTGGGATAATAAAAACAATTTTTTAAAGGAAGGGGTGTGATTGAATGTTAATCCTGCACCATTTACGATCCTTCATTTTTGAGATTTTTTGCGTACTTGCAAAGTTCGAGTTCAGTAGGAGGGATTGATGGAGAACCAAATGAAGAGTTGTTCTTTTGCCACTTCGTGTTGGGAAAAGGATTGGCGTTTGATTCTTTTGGATCCGATGTATCTTGAAACTCTGCAAATTGCCAATCATTGCTATCCTTTTGCAGAGCGTCTTTTGATCATTAATAATGTGCAGGATTTGTCTTTGGTTAGAAAAGCTGCGGATCGAAAAGTTCAAGAAGGTGTTTTGACGCGCTATATTATTGCAGAAGAGATTGTACAAGAGATGCTTGGCTTTTTTTGTTTAAAGAGATCCGATTTTCGTATGGGAGATGATGCGAAGAATTATGAAGGAGTCAATCCTGATTGGATTTATTATAATGCTCTTGGACCTCTATCCGCGATCTATTCTGCTGTAGGGGAGTATCTTTTATTCTTAACAGGAGATGTGCGATTGGATAGACAGTTGAAGTGGATTGAAAGATCGATTCGCGTGATGGAAAAGAAGAAAAATATTGGAGTTGCCAATCTTGTTTGGAATGAGCAGTATGAGGAAGCAAAAAAAGAATCTTATAGAACAACATGGAATTTTTATTTTGCAAATCAAGGTTTTTCTGATCAGCTTTTTTTGGTGAAGCGCTCCTTGTTTTGTCAGCCGATTTATGGAGAGATCCGTGAGGATAGTGGTCATTTTCCGAGAGGAGATGTTTTTGAAAAGCGTGTTTTTAGCTTTTTGAAAAATCGCGGCTTGCAGAGAATAACATATAGACGTGGGAGTTATACTCACGAAAATGTGAGCTGAAATTATGGGTACATTTTCTCGGGAAAGCCTCGAGCTTTTGCGATCTAGGATCGATCTTGTTGATGTATTGACGCCTCACATTAAGCTGCAAAAAAGCGGAGCTTCGTATAAAGCTCTATGTCCCTTTCATGATGAAAAAAGCCCCTCTTTTGTCATTCAGAAGGGAGATAGTCATTATCATTGTTTTGGTTGCGGCGCTCATGGAGATGCGATTCAGTTTTTGATGACTCATGTGAGAATGAGTTTTGTGGAGGCTGTAGAAAGTCTTGCAGAGCGCTTTTCTGTGCATTTGGAGGAAGTTGAAAAGGAGGATCGGCCTAAGGGTCCTTCAAAAGCCATATTGAAAGATACTCTTGCGCAGGCGAGTCATTTTTATCAGTTTTCCTTGCTTCATACTTTAGATGGTCATACTGCTTTGGATTATTTGTATAGCCGCGGTATTGATTTAGATTTTATTTTGCGTTTTGAAATTGGTTACGCTCCCAGGATTCCTCAGCTCACGCAGAAAATACTGACCGAGCAAAAAATAGCATCATCTCTCTTGGAGGAGGTTGGGTTGGTTTCGCGAGGACGTGATTTCTTTATGGACCGGATTACAATCCCCATTCGAGATGCAACTGGCGCCATTATTGGTTTTTCTGCGCGTAAATTTCGGCCGGATACGCAGGGAGGAAAATATGTGAATTCTCCGGAGACGCCTCTTTTTAAAAAGTCGAGAGTTTTGTTCGGGTTAAGCTTTTGCAGAAAAACCATTGCAAAAGAAAAAAGAGCGATGATTGTCGAAGGTCAAATCGATGCTCTTCGATTGATTGATTCTGGTTTTTCATGGACAGTGGCTGGACAGGGAACGGCTTTTGGCGAGGATCAGGCTCAAGAATTGATTCAATTGGGTGTAAGGCAGATTTATTTGGCGCTGGATGGGGATCAGGCAGGTCAAGAGGCTAGCATTAAAATAGGAAATTTTTTCCAAAAAGCCGGAATTGAAGTGTTGGTGGTTCCTTTGCCTGAAAAATGCGATCCTGATTTGATTTTACAAGAGAAAGGTCCTCAAGAGTGGACAGCTCTGTTGGAAAAAAGTAAGGATTACTTAACATTTTTGTTTGACCGCCTTTCGATGTCTATGAATATACAGTCCCCTGCAGGGAAAAACGAATTGGTGCAGACCATTGCAAAGAGGATTCGGGAGTGGGATCATCCTCTCATGGTTCGAGAGAGTTTAAAGAAATTGGCAAGGCTTGCTCAAATCCCTGAGTCTTTATTGGCAGCAGGTGATGAGGTAGTCCCTCAAGTTCATTTAAGACGCAGTGCAAGCGTCACATTTTCAGAGATAGATCCCGATCGAATTTTAGAAGCAGATCTTTTGCGTTGGTTATTTTTAATGGGAGATAGTTGTCCGGATCTTATCAAAATTGCTGAGAAAAATTTGACAGAAGTACACTTTCGACATGTGGCTGCAAGGGGATTATTTCAAAAGTATATTGTTGCGCTCCATGAAAATAAGACAAGAGATTTACTTTCTTTAGCGATTGATTTAGATCAAGCAGAGCATCAGCTCTTTTTAGCAGAAATTTTGCAAAAAAAAGTGAATCGGGACAGGGTTCTTCCTTGTTTTATTGAGACTGTGCAAAAAATGTTAGAAAGGCATTGGATGCATGAAAGAGAAGAGATTAAGCTGAAGATTTATAGTGGTCGATGCAGTGAAACAGAAGTTCTTGCTCTTGCCAAGCAGTTTGATTCATTAAAAAGAGAACGACCGCAGGTGATTTTGCCTGAAAGTGGGTAGAGCCGAGGATTTCTTAGGATTGTATAGTGGTTTCAATGAAAAATTGCATGTTTTGGCAAGTGCGAAAGCTGCCGAATTTCAACGATCGCAAGTTGTATTGTATTGAGTTAGGCTCTTGACTAGCAAGACAAACAGAATTATGTTGTTTTGCTATGAAATTCA
>CAYVDU010000096.1:0-5886 GCA_964450765.1 uncultured bacterium
TTTTTTTTTTCTACGCCGTTTTATTGTTCTGTGGGTACGTCGATACCGGGGGCGGTTTTTTCTTTTTTGAAAATGTCTTGCTTGCAATCATTATAACGAAAATAAATGTGGCCCGGAGGAGTGATGATTTCTAAAGGCAGATCTAAGCGCTGCGCGAGACAGAGATAGAGGATGGAGACTCCTAAGCAAACGCCTCTACGGCTATCTAATACGGAAGGAAGGAAAGTGTACAGATCGATTTCTTTTGCATAGATAGAATGAGGGGGGAATCGAAAGCGCATTTCGGAGAAAATGTAGTCATTGATCGCGCGGATCTTTTGTTTGGATGTTGCCTCGGGAGATAGTCTTGCAAGAATTTGGAGGGCCATTAAATCAATGGTTGCTTCATAACTTAGGATTTTGTTTCTCTCTTTAGATCCAAGTTCTGCAACAAGAAGTCCCCTTGCTAAATCAATTTGTTCCGGAGGAAGAGCGATGATTGCATGTTCGTCCCAAAGTCCAAACCCTTTTAAAGAACGATTGTGAAGATGATGGGAGAGCTTTTCAATGACATGGAGTTGTTCATTGTTTAAAAGAGGGCTTTCCTCTTGGTTCGAACGATTCATAAGAGAAATGATGGGTTGGATGTCGACGGAGGGGAGAATCATTTCCGGATCGCAGGTAGGCCCGCAACCACTTAGTAATTCCCAAGCATGACGAAGCGCTTGTCTGCCTTCTGTTGTGTTGGGATATAGCTCGTAGAAAGCAAAATGTTGGGCAACAGAGGTTGGATCTAGGCTCGCATAACGAGAGCTTAGAGAGCTATTGGCAAAACAAAAAAAAGGGATGATGAAGAGGGCGAGGAGTCTCATATAAGAGAGGATAGTTTTTAATTTTTTTTTAGCAATGTTTTTTTGCTAAAACTGTCATTCTATCTGTCGTCGGAATCCAACATAACGGTCATCGTAGCTCTCACCGTATATAGATGGATCAATCGTCTCATCCATTGTAAATCCGCTTTTAATATAAAGATGGGCTGCAATGGTATTGATTTTCCGTACAATAAGTTTCACTTCTTTGATGTCTGGAAAAAGTTTTTTCACATAGTTTTCTTGAAAGACTTTTTCAAATGCTGTTGTAGCTACTCTATGATTCCTAAAGTCAGAGGCTAAAGAGCATTGACTGAGATACATTTCGCCTTTTTCTGACATAGGACTGTGAGATAACCATCCAATAAGGATCCCGTCATTATTGCAAAGGTAGATCATGGCCTTAGTGCCTGCTAAGCATTCTTTATATTCTTCATCAAAAACAAGGTTTAGCCAGCTTTGTAGCGTGAGATGAGGTTTTAATTTTAGCCATTGTTCAATAGGGACCTGTACGCCGCTTTGTCGATAATAGTCTGTGTAATTTGTGGTAAATGCTTCTATAAAAATAGATTTTGCAATGGATGCTGTTTTTTGTATTTCTGCAAGTGTCGGTGGGTAAATGGTCATCGCTCCGATGGGGGTGTTGATTTCAAGCTGAATTTTGGAAGAATTCGCCGGTGGGTCTAGGAGGGCAGATCCAAAATAAGAAAAGATGGTTCCGGCACAAAATGGAAATAAAACGTTCATAATTCCCTCTTAAGGATATTAATCGAGTCAGGATTGTATATGGAGTTCTTGATTGTTGTCGATCGATAGATCAAAAATGATAGTAAAGATTATTCTTCCAAATTTTCTATTGCATCTTCCGGCGGAAGCAGGCTTGTTTGCTCAGAGAGGACTCTCCGTGGCTTGGATCCATCTTGGGGACTGATAACACCGTTTTCTTCCAGTTCGTCGATGAGGCTTGCCGCTCTTGCATACCCGATTTTGAGTTTGCGCTGCAGGTAGGTTGTAGATGCGTTTTTTGTGCTAAGCACAATGCTGAGCGCCTGATCGTAGAGTGCGTCTTTGCCGGATTTGGATTCTGTTTTTTCGAGTAGCTCCGTTGGACGAAATGCATCAAAGGAGGGGATGAGATAGTTCGCTTCTCCTTGGGTAGAGAGGAATCGGATCACTTCATTGATGTCATGATCGCTGATATAAGCGCCTTGAGCTCGGGTGAGAGATGAAGATCCGGGAGGAAGAAAGAGCAAATCCCCATTGCCAAGCAGGCTTTCTGCTCCTGCTTCATCAAGGATAATTTGCGAATTGATGCGGCTGGCTACTTTAAAGGAAATTCTTGTGGGGATGTTGGCTTTGATGATTCCTGTGATCACTTCTCGAGAAGGACGCTGTGTCGCTAGGATGAGATGGATGCCAACGGCTCGAGCCATTTGCGCAATGCGTGCAATCGGTGTTTCAAGATCAGCGCTGGATACCATCATGAGATCTGCAAATTCATCAATAATGGCAACAATGTAGGGCATATGCTGGGGGATGGGGATATTGAGAGAGCTTTCTAATTCTTTATTGATTTTGCGTTCATTGAATGCAGAAATATTTCTGAGTCCGAGTTGTTTTAAAATTTCATAGCGCACTTGCATTTCTTTCACGAGCCACTGCAGTGCAGCGTAAGCGCCATGAGCTTCTGTAATTACAGGTGCGATCATATGAGGCAGTTTGGAGTATTGAGTGAGTTCTACTTTTTTGGGATCGACCATGAGGAGTTTGACTTCATCGGGACGTGCGTTCATTAAAATAGACATTACGATCGTGTTGACGCAGACAGATTTCCCGGATCCTGTGGCGCCTGCAATGAGAAGATGCGGCATTTTGGTTAAATCGGAAAATACCCATTCTCCGTTGATGGCTTTGCCAAGAAGAATCGGAATTTGCATCCGTTTTGATTTTTGGGTGTAGTGAAGGAGCATTTCTTTAAAGCTGACTTCTTGTGGATGCAGAGCGGGTACTTCAACGCCCACTGCCGCTTTTCCCGGGATTGGAGCGACGATGCGGATCGATTTTGCTTCCATATTGAGCGCGATGTCATTTTCGAGTGCTTTGATCTTTTGTACTTTGACGCCGATGGATGGATGGACTTCGAAGGATGTGATGGTAGGTCCGCTATTGATTTCTCCGACCTTTGCTTCAATGCCAAAACTTTTGAGCGTTTCTTCAAGGACGCTTGCCTGGTGCATGAGATCTTTTGTGAGGGTCGGCTGATCGACTTTGTGTTTTGCGTTTGTGAGTAGATTGGGGGGCGGCAGTTTAAATTTGGGATCTAATTGCACATCGAGATGTTTTTTTGAAAAAAAATCTTCTGTAGGGATTGCTTTGGCAGCGGTCTCTTTTTTAGATGTGCTTTGAATGATGATTTTTGGCTTTGTTGGAAGAGGAATGGAGTCTTGTTTTTGTTTTTCTTCTTCTATTTGACGGATTTTGGGACGCTCTGGTGTGATTTTAGAGAAAATTTTGATGGGCGCAGGTTGTGGTTTCGATGGTTTAGTCATTTGTTTTTTGAGAAAAGAATAGAGTGATGAGAGTGGGATTTTTTGAATGAGTTGGATCACTAAAGAAAGTCTGATGTGGGTGAGTAAGAAAAAGCTGAGGAGCGCTGCTGCAGAAAAGACAAGAGAGCATCCGATGGGACTTAATACTTTTTGCAGACTTAAAAAGGACAGATCTGAAAATAGAAAATAAAACGGTACGCCCCCTAAATTATAGCGAACGATCTTATGTGTATAGGGTAGGTGGAAGGTGATGGATTCGGAAATGACTTTTTGATCGACAAGACTTGCGTATTTGGGATAGCTATCGGCAAAAACGGTGAGGAGCATGCATATGGATCCTAAAAGACACGCAAAATAGAGATGATCGGAAGAAGAGGGTTTGCTTGCACGTTGATTGATGAGGCGGACGCCTAAACCAAAAAAATAAAGAGGAATTAAATAAGATCCGAGTCCAAAGAGATATTCAGATCCGAGCGCAAGGATATAGCCGATGTAGCCTAGCCAATTTTCTTTGGGATGAAGAAACGAAAAACTAAAGAGGGCAAAAAAGAGAATAACGGCAAAGGAAATAAAAAAAAGAGCGGTGGCTTCTGGATGGGTCGATTTCTTTTCTTTTGTTTTTTTAGCCATGAAATATCGCAAGTGTTATGAGTCCGATTGCAAAACAATAGATGGCAAAAGGACGTATGTTTCCTTTTTTGTAAATGGCGAAGACTGCTTTTACAGAAATCAGTCCCATTCCAAAAGAGGCTCCACAACCAATCATATAGCAAGTCATAGATACTTGATTCAAGGAATTTATGGAGGAATTTTTGGAGAAAATCAGTTTGAGTGTTTCTAAAAGCTCTCCCCCTAAAATAGTGGGTATGGCCAGAATGAATGAGAATTTAGCCGCATCCAACCATTGCCATCCAAAGAGCCTTGCCATTGCAATCGTTGATCCGCTTCTGGAAATGCCGGGAATGAGGGCAAAGGTTTGTGCGGTTCCAATCGATAGCATGGATTTCCACGTAGGAGCAGGGGAAGGCGTTGTTGCCGTTTTTTTTGTGATGAGTTGCGTGGCTATCAAAATAAAGGCAGTGACCCAGAGAAAATAGCCTAAGTAGGCCGGATCAGAAAGGGCAATTCGAGCTTGTTTTAGGAGAAAATATCCGGGGACTAATGGGATGAGGGCGAAAAAAATGGCTTTCATTTTGGTTTTGTCTTGCAGAGTTTGCCGGATGTCTTCTCGTAAGTAGATCATAAGGGCGATCAATGTGCCAACGTGGCAGAAAAGATCAAAATAAAGAAGATGTTCTCCATCGGGAATAGAGAGAAGCTTTTTGGCAATTTTTAGGTGAGCAGAAGAGCTGATGGGGAAAAATTCTGTAATGCCTTGGATCAAACCGAGGATAAAGGCTTGAAAGCTTGTCACAGGATCTCTCTTTTAGGAAAATGGGCGATCGACGGGGCTCGAACCCGCGACATTCGGATCCACAATCCGATGCTCTAACCAACTGAGCTACGATCGCCACTAAGAAGAGAGGGATTTTATAAGAATCGCTTTCTATTCGTCAATTGGATTCGAGATTGGAGTTGTTCTTAGTGTGAGTTCCTTTGAGAATCAACGACTCTTTCTTGGAGGTTGGTAAAAAAATCAGCGCGGAGATAGATTTGGAGGCTGAAAGACGCTGAGAAAAAAATTAGAAAGGAGTTATGACGGGCCCTGCCCTGAGTAAAGGAGGAAGCAATTATGCCCTGGCAATATGTGAATTCCTTTGAGAATCAATGACTCTTTCTTGGAGGTTGGTAAAAAAATCAGCGCGGAGATAGATTTGGAGGCTGAAAGACGCTGAGAAAAAATTTAAGAAAGAAGTTATGACGGGCCCCGCCCTGAGTAAAAGAGGAAGCAATTATGCCCTGGCAATATGAAGAGCTAACGCAAAAAATTATAGCAGTGGCTATTGAGGTTCATAGACACTTGGGGCCGGGTCTTTTGGAGGTTGCTTACCAAACTTGTTTGGCAGCAGAATTGGAAAGTTTAAAGTTGAGCTATCAAAGGGAAGTTTCTGTTCCATTAACGTATAAGGGGAGAAAATTAGATTGTGGGTTTCGGGTCGATTTTCTTGTTGAAGAGACTGTGGTTTTGGAACTTAAATCTGTAGAAACTATTTTACTTGTGCATGAATCTCAAATTCTCAGTTACCTAAGGTTCACGCATAAACAGGTTGGCCTAATACTGAATTTTAATGAGCCTGTTTTAAAAAAGGGAATTCGGCGATTTGTTTTAGGGATTGCGGAAAATACAAAACTCACTCACTCAGGGCAAGGCCCGTCGTAACTCTTTCTCTAAATTTTTTTCTCAGTGTCTTTCTTCCTCCAAATCTATCTCTCGCGCTGATTTTTTTTCCAACCTCCAAGGTTGATGAATAGACAGGTTGGGTTAATACTGAACTTTAATGAGCCTGTTTTAAAAAAGGGAATTCGGCGATTTGTTTTAGGGATTGCGG
>CAYVDU010000097.1:0-5852 GCA_964450765.1 uncultured bacterium
TTCCGTGTCCTAAATTGAAAATAAAAGCAAGATCTTGATCCATCTCTTGTAAAATAGAGATTGTCTTTTCCCTCACGACATCTAGAGATTCAAAAAGAACATCAGGGCTTAAATTTCCTTGAAGAACCATCCCTGTTCTCTCTCTTGCCTTAGATAAGCACACCGTTTCATCCACACTCACAGCGCAAGGAACTTTTTCTAAATACGGATCCACGCCTCGCATAAAAAAAAGACAGGGTACTTTTACAGACTGAACAAATCGCTGCACAAAAGGCAAGCTATAGATCAAAAACTCATCTGGCGTTAAAACGTTTGCCCAAGAATCAAAAATCTGAATCGCATCCACTTTTGCATCCACTTGCATCTTCAGATACAAAGAGGTCATATCGGCAATCTTTTCTAAAAACAATAAGAAGCTATCCGGAGATGTACGCATCCATGAAAGCGTTGTTTCCATACTGCCGATTAAATAACTAGCGACCGTGAAAGGAGCTCCGCAAAACCCAATCAGAGGGACTGTTAAATCTTTCTTCAACAGATGGATGGTTTCAATGATTGGAAGCAATTTTTCAGGAGTGAATATCAACTGCTCGACATGAGAAGGAGTGACCCACTCTTTAAGTTTTGGTCCTTCAGAAAAATCCAAAGATAAACCGAGCCCTTCTGCCACGACTGTAATATCTGAAAATAAAATCGCTGCATCAAAACCAAATCGCTCGATCGGCATTTTGGTCACTGTAGCTGCCAACTCGGGAGTAAAAAAAAGATCCCGCAAACAATATTTTTCTCGGAGGTTTCGATATTCAGGCAAATACCGTCCCGCTTGACGCATCAGCCAAACGGGAGGACGATCTCGATTTTTTTTTAAAAGAGCATCTAAAAAAGACATATCTTAAGAAGCCGAATGACTCATGAGTCTTTCTACAATGGCATCCACTGTAAACCCAAATTCCTGAGCCAAATCTTGCGCCGGAGCAGAAAGGCCGAACCCTTCCATACAAATCGCAATACCGTCGCTGCCAATATATTTATGCCAGCCAAAGTCAGAAGCTGCCTCAATAGCAACACGAACACCCAAATTGCCGCCAGTGACCGATTTTTTATATTCTTGACTTTGCTTGTCAAAGAGAAAGAAACACGGCATTGAAACCACACGCACGCTTTTCCCAAGTTTTTCCAACCTTTCAGCCACCTCCATTGCAAGATGAAGCTCGGACCCTGTAGAAAACAGAGTAAACTGAGGCGCTTTTTTCTCTTTTTTCACAATATAGGCGCCACGTCCCATTCCTTCTGCATAAGAAATCTGCGTTTGCGCTTGATCTGGCAAATTTTGCCGAGACAAAATAATCGCAGTAGGACCCTTATAACGAAGAGCCGCTAACCAAGCCATTTTCACTTCATGAGTATCCGCAGGACGGATCACTTGCAAATGAGGAATGGCTCTTAAAGAAGCTGCTTGTTCAATCGATTGATGAGTCGGCCCATCTTCTCCAAGGAAAATAGAATCATGGGTGAATTGATAAATCACATGGTAAGGAGATAAGGCGGCCAAACGAATGGAGTTGCGCATATAATCAGAAAACGTCAAAAACGTCCCGCAAAACGGCTGAAACATACCACATAAAGAAAGTCCATTGGCAATGGTACCCATCGCAAATTCTCTGACCCCATACTTGATATTTCTTCCGTTCAACTGACCGGGAGAGATAACAGGAAATTCTTTCATCATCGTCAAATCAGAAACGGACAAGTCGGCAGAGCCTCCAATCAACTGAGGAAGCAATTTGCCAAGCGTTTGCAAAACAATTTGCGATGCAGATCTTCCCGCAATCGGAGCCTTAATCTCTAATTTCTTCAACACCTCTTCTAAATCAGAAGGCATGTAGTACGATTGCATTTTTTCGAATTCTTGCGCTAAATCTTGATATGCATGCGCCCACCTGCGATACAAATCCTTCCAAGAAGCCTCTAAAGCCTCTTCTTTTGGCCATTTTTGCTCAAAGAAAGAAAGTACTGCTTGCGGCACATAAAATTCTTCTTTAGGAAGCCCTAAAGCTTCTTTCGTTGCCAAGACTTCATCCGGCCCTAAAGGAGAACCATGTGCTTTGGACGATCCAGCCTTATGGGGAGACCCTTTTCCGATCACAGTCCGAACCACAACAAACGCCGGTTTTTCCTGAGATTTACGAAGAGATCCGAGGATTTTATCCATCTGATCAAAGTCATATCCATCAATCTCATATACGTCCCATCCATAGGATTTGTAACGATCTTTCGTATTCTCAGTAAAACATTCTGATGTGGGGCCATCCAAACAGATATGATTTGAATCGTACAAGAGAACCAAGTTATTTAATTTCAGATGCCCCGCAAACGAAGAGGCTTCCGAAGAAATCCCCTCCATTAAACATCCATCTCCGGCAACGCAATAAATTTTATTATCAAAAAGAGAATATCCTTCTTTATTGAATTTTGCCGCTAGCAGCTTCATACCCAAAGCCATTCCCACAGCATTACCAATTCCCTGACCTAATGGACCTGTTGTCGCTTCAACTCCATCCGTCAATCCATATTCAGGATGTCCTGGAGTGTGAGAGTGCAGCTGTCGAAATCTCTTAATTTCATCGAGAGAAAGCTTAAAACCAGACAAATACAAACAAGAATAAAGCCACATAGATCCGTGACCTGCAGATAAAACCAATCGATCCCGGTTAATCCACTTTGAATGTTTAGGATTATGTCGAAGCAATACTCCGTACAAATATGCGCCTAATTCCGCACAACCCATAGGCATTCCCGGATGACCTGAATTTGCCTTTTGCACAGCATCCATCGAAAGGCCGCGAATCGTTCCCGCAATTTTTCCTAAGATTTTCTTCAGATCATCATCCATCATAATTTCCTCTTGAACTCATCAATTGATACTCGATCCTCAGCAAATAAAGAGCAAGAAAAAAATAATCAACTACTGAAACCTCTATGAACCATGAGAACGAAGAACTCTCATCTTCGCACGCAAGTGATTGACAATAATAACTTGCGCAGCAGGATCCAACGTACAAACTGTCGTTAAACTAGATAAACAAACTCCACGAATACTGTCATCCAAACCTCGCGGGCCAACCTTGCGCACATAATGCCAAGATACTTCGTTAATCAAATCAAAAGACTCGCAATATCCCCCAACAATCATAGCCGTTGAACAAAGCCCCTTAATATCAACATCCTCTCTATCCTTAACTGTATTTACTCGATCTCGAATCAAAGACAGAGCCCTCAAACTAACCTGACTATTTTGTCCAACAACTCTTTTTTTTCGCTCATGCCGCACTATATCTCCGAGAGCTCTCATATACCGCTCATGCCATCCCTTACCTACGACTCCCTGCTCTCTCTGATCTATTGCAACTATCCTATCAATAAAACCCATCCCTGCGGCCTCAAGAGCATCTGCAGAAGAAGCCCTCTCGAAAAAACGTTGCGAAGCTAGACACACACTGTCTAACTCAACCACAAAACTAGGTAAAGACGATGCTCCCGTAAGTATTGGAGGTGACGCCCCTCCAAAAGGAGATCCGATCACGGGCGGCCTTGACATAGGTCTAGTTTCCATCCCAACGATAACCGGAGCCAACGTACCTGCGCCATAAGGCAACTGCGCCATAAAAGTCCCAAGCGAACCATTTCCCCCTTGAATTACACGCAATGCAGATGCATGCGTTACAAATGGAGTCCCGTCACGAAACGGCACTGGAGGAGAAAATCCCACTCCACTTCTAGGATCACAAGGAACGCATCCATCTCGAGCAACATCCGAAAACCCACAACTAGTCACCGACATAAAAAACCCTTCTATAAAATTGGGCTCAGAAGATATCACAAAAACACCTTATAAAACACGGACACTATCCATATTGCTCCGTATCAATGCCACCAGAATCATTTGCTATGGCACAGAAATTAAAGAACCCCTAGAATCTTCATCTTCATAAGAAGGCATTCCATGCGACCCAAATCAAGCGATATTTTTTCACAAAGCTGCACAACAATCCCTGGGGGGGTCAATTCTCCGGCAAGATCCTTTAAAGGCGTCGATGTTTCTCCTCCTCTGATTGTTGAATCCGGACAAGCAGACACCATTTACGATGTCGACGGACATTCTTACATCGATTACTGCTGTAGCTGGGGAGCTCTCATTCTAGGCCACGCCCATCCAAAAGTGGTTACAGCCGCCCAAAAACAAATGCAAAAAGGATCCTCCTTCGGAATTGCGACCCCCATCGAAAATGAAATGGCGCAAAAAGTAACAAAACTCATGCCAAATATCGAAAAGATACGCTTTGTCTCTTCAGGAACCGAGGCGACCATGACTGCCATTCGTCTAGCAAGAGGATTTAGCGGAAAATCAAAAATCATCAAATTTGCAGGCCACTATCACGGACATGCAGACCCGTTTTTAATTCAAGCCGGATCTGGAGTCACCAATATCAATGCAGCATCCACATCAAAAGGTGTTCCTACCAACGTCATCACAGACACAATATGCCTTCCTTTTAATGACACTCTCACTCTCAGATCCTTTTTTATGAACGATCCTAGAGCCTCAGATATCGCCGCTATTATTTTAGAGCCAATCGCAGGCAATATGGGCGTGGTTTTACCCGAGATAGGATTCTTAGATCTTCTCGAAAAAGAAGCAAGACAAGCCGGAGCCCTTCTCATCTTTGACGAAGTCATGACAGGATTTCGAGTCGGTCTGCAAGGGGCTCAAGGACTCTACAAAATCTCTCCCGATCTAAGTTGCCTTGGCAAGGTAGTTGGAGGAGGATTTCCCGCAGCAGCTGTCGGCGGCAAAAAAAAGATTATGGACTGCCTTGCTCCCATCGGGGAAGTCTATCAAGCAGGAACTCTATCCGGAAATCCTGTAGCCATGCAAGCAGGCTTTGCAACTCTTTCCATCATTGAAGAACCCCTCTTCTTTGAAAACTTAAACCTCAAAGCCAACCGACTCACGCAACCCATTTTGGAAATAATCAAAAAAAGAAATATCCATGCCTCTCTACAACAATGCGGTTCCATGTTCTCCATTTTCTTTGGAGTTACAAAAGTCAAATCAAAAGAAGATTTAAAATCGATAGACCAAAAAAAATTCAACCAATTCTTTCGATACCTCTTTGAAAGAGGAATTTATATCCCTCCGTCTGCAGAAGAAGCTTGGTTCGTGTCCAGCGCTCACACAGACGAGCATTTGGACTACACCTTAAACTGCATCCTCGACTTTTTAAAAACACATAAATAGTCGTGGATTTTTTGTCTTCGATTCTCAATAATTTACAGCAAACATAACGGATCCCCATGCTTTCACAAGATGTACGCAGAGCTTTCTTAAAATATTTCCAAACACAAGGACATACCATTGTCCCTTCCTCTCCTGTGATTCCTCATGATGATCCAACTCTTCTTTTCATTAACGCAGGAATGAACCAATTCAAAGATGTTTTCTTGGGGAAATCTAAAAGAGATTACACGCGAGCCGCGACGACCCAAAAATGTATCCGCGTCGGAGGGAAACACAACGATCTTGACAACGTAGGACACACCTCGCGCCACCTCACATTCTTCGAAATGCTCGGCAATTTCTCCTTTGGAGACTACTTCAAAAAAGATGCCATTGGCTATGCATGGGATGTCACAACTCATGTCTTTGGATTTGATCCTGAAAAAATTTGGGTTTCCGTATACAAAGATGATGATGAAGCGTTTGAATTGTGGAAGGCGCATCTTCCCGAAAAACGGATTGTCCGATTTGGTGAAAAAGAAAATTTTTGGGCAATGGGAGATACCGGTCCTTG
>CAYVDU010000098.1:0-5844 GCA_964450765.1 uncultured bacterium
TTTTCGATGAAAACTTCTGATGGAGTTGTGGGGACTTCGGTAGAGGTGCAGGGAGGTCGTTTACAGAAAGTCATTCCTTGCGCTCGTAATCGAGGCACCTCTGTTTGCGTTTCGTCTCTATTTTTCAATGTTCCTGCGCGAAAAAAATTTCAAAAATCGGTTGCGTCCAATAGTTCGCAGGTCAGAAAAATTGTGGAAGTGATCAGTATGGCTTATCCTGAAGTTGCGTTTTCTTTGAGTTTTGATGGGTATATGGTTTTGGATTTGCCTGTGCAGACAAGAAGAGCGAGAATTGAGACTCTTTTTGGTTCTTTTATCCATGAGATTGACAATGCTTCTTTTTGGGGGCTTTTGAAGGATCCAAAAGAGGCAAAAAGTCATCGAAGGGATCAGTTTTTGTATGTGAATGCAAGGCCTGTTGTTTCTCCTTTTGTTTCAAAAGCGGTGAAAATGGGGTATGGAACTCGTCTTGATGATTCTATGCATCCTTCTTTTGTTTTATTTTTGAAAATGGATCCAAAAGATGTGGATGTGAACGTGCATCCTCAGAAAAAAGAAGTTCGTTTCTCAGATGAGTCTTCTGTATTTCAGTCTGTTGAACGATGTGTGAGTCAGGTGTTTGTTCCCTCTGTAACAGTTCCTCATTCTTTGTCTTTTCATGATGTAGCTCCTTTTCGTATGGAATCAGATATTTCTCAGACGACGGTCTTTGAAGAAGCCGGGATGTTGCCCTTTGAATTTTCAGATAAAGCGCTCATTCTTGTAGGTTCTCATCTTCTGTTAGAAAAAGATGGTCTTGTGATTGTTGATTTAAAGGCGGCTCATGCGCGTGTTCTTTTTGAAGAATTGAGAAAAACAGAGATTGAATTGCAGCCTCTTCTTTGGCCTTTGGATGTTTTCTTGGAAGAAGAAGGGCAGTTAGAAGAGTTAAGAAAACTAGGAATCGATTGCCGTTTGATCGGGCATTTGCATATAGCTGTCGATGGGTTGCCTTCTAGTATTGATCCCTCGCAGTTTTTATCGTTTTTCCAATGTTGGAAAGAAACTAAAAAAATGGAAAGTGCCTCTGTGAAATTTTGCCGCAGCATCAAAAAACGCTATTTTCTAGAAGAGGGATTGGATCTTTGGCGTCGTGTGCAAAAATGCTCTGATTGCGTTTATGATCCGTTAGGGAATAGAATTTTTAAACAAGTCGAAGAAAAGGATATTGAGTTATGGCTAGAGCGCGCATAGAGAAAGCTAGACAGCTACTTGCACATTTCAAAGTGGATGCTCTTGTGATTGAAGATCCTGTGGATCTATTCTATTTGACCCATATTTCTGTTTCTTTAGGTCGTTTGGTGATTGGAAAACAAGAGGCGATCCTTTTTGTAGATGGGCGTTATATTGAAATGGCTAAAAAAGAAGCCCCTTGTCAGGTCGCTTTGTTCTCTGAATTTAAACAATCGATGGAGTCATTGCATCGAATTGCTTTTGATAGTCATTTTGTTTCTTATGAAGGCTATTTGGAGTTAAAGAAGACTCTCAGTTCGAAAGAACTCATTCCTATTGCTTCTATTTTGAAATCTTTACGCATGAAAAAAGAGGCAAAAGAGATTCTTGCTTTAAAAAAAGCGCAAGAGTTGACGCAGGCTGGACTTTTTCATGTTCAATCTCTTTTACAAGAGGGAGTTTCAGAGCAAGAATTAGCGCTTGAATTTGAATTTTTTTGTCGTAGAAAAGGGGCTGAGAAACTCTCTTTTTCTCCGATTGTCGCTTTCGGAGAAAATAGCGCTTTCCCGCATCATCGTGCAGGGAAATCTACACTGCGTCAAAATCAGATTGTTTTAATCGATGTTGGCGCTGTCGTGAATGGATATGCAGGAGATATGACACGCGTCGTTTTTTTCGGAAATCCTGATCCTCGGTTGCAAAAAGATGAAGAATTGATCCGAAAAGCGCAAAAAGAAGCCATTGCCCTTGTTCGTCCAGGGATTTTATTTAAAGAGTTAGATGAAAAAGTGCGTTCTATATTGGATCGTCATGGATGCGGCGCTTTATTTACGCATGGTCTTTCCCATGGAATTGGCTTAGAGACGCACGAATGGCCCAGTTTGAAGATTCAGGGGGGAGATCGAGATCTTGTGTTGGAAAGCGGTATGGTCTTTACTGTGGAGCCAGGGATTTATCGCCCGGGGCTAGGAGGTGTCCGTCATGAGGATGTTGTTGTGGTGACAGATGCAGGGTATGAAATTTTATAATGAAAAGTTTTAAATATAGTCTTGTTGTTTTAGGTTTTTTGCTTTTTCTATCGTTTCATTTTTTGATGTCTCCATTTTTTTTCTATTTTTTAAACATGGAAGGTTTATATCGAAACAACTTGATCGTTGAATGGGAGTCTTTGCTGCGTGTTGCTACATATCTTAAGGGAGCCATTTTTATTGTGGGTTCTTTATTCTTTAGCGCCGCTTTTTTTGTGTATTGGCAGTTATCACGCCGTTTTATTCGTCCTATGCAGCAAATTTTAGATGGTATTTTTTCACATAAAGAAGGAAGAGAAGAGGATTTTTCTCCGATTGTTTTGCAAGGTCCTTACTTACATCATGAATTTGAGAAGTTAGCGGGCACATTTAATTCTTTGATCGAGAGGGTGCGCTCTCAGGTGGATCATGTCACTCAGCAGGGCAAAGAGACGCAAGCGATCTTGGAGTCGCTGAATGAAGGTGTGATTGCATTTGATGCGAGTGCAGAGGTGACATTTGCAAATCGAGTGGCATATTCTATATTGGGAATGACGAGTCCGTCTCTTTTAGGGATTTCTTTGGTCCAAATATCTTCTGTAAATCGTCAGTTTTTACAGAGTTGTCATGATCTTGTTTTGCGCGCATTGCAAACATTCGAAGCTGTCTCTTGTGCGAAGATGTTTGATTTAGGCGAGATGCGGTATTTGGATTTGATTGCATTGCCGATGATGCATCCCGGTGGGGCTATTTTGGTTTTACAAGATAAAACGGCAGATCAAAAGATTTTGGAGATGGGGAAGAATTTTGTGGCCAATGCATCGCATGAACTCAGAACTCCCATTACGATTATTCGAGGTTTTGCGGAAACCTTGCAAGATGTCCCGAACCTTTCTCTTCAAAAACGAAAGGAGATCATCGAGAAAATTGTGAGCACTTGCGGGCGTTTGGACAATTTGGTGAAAAGCTTACTTACGATTGCCGACGTAGAAAATTTTTCTAAAAAAAGATTTCGTTTATGTGATTTTAAGATGGTACTGGATCATTGTCAGCATCTTTTACTGATGGCTCATCCTACCGTGCGTATGACTGTAGACTCTCCGTCTCATCCGATGTGGATTTTGGCAGACAGTGATCTTTTAGATCTTGCTGTAATGAATATTTTAGAAAATGCGGTTAAATATTCGCCTGAAACAGCATTGATTGAGATTGGAGTCCAGCAAAAAGAAAAATGGATAGAAGTTGAAATCAAAGATCATGGAATGGGAATTCCTAGAGAAGATTTGCCTCATATTTTTGATCGATTTTATACGGTGAATAAAGCACATTCTAGGAAGCTTGGGGGAGCTGGGCTTGGGCTTTCTATTGTGAAGACGATTATAGAGAAGCATCAGGGGAAAATTCTTGCCGAATCTGTCTTGGGATCGGGGACCGTACTAACAATGAAACTTCCTTTAGGGGTCATTCAGTCATAAGTTTTTACAAACTCATGCGGGAGTTAACGGTTATACACATTTTTTTTTAAGGTGATGTTGGTTGCGTTGTCTTTGGCGATATAGGTTTTCTTGTCTTTGTGTGCGTGTGCTGAACTATATTCAATACTATTTAAAACAGAGATCTCTGGAGTTAGTGCATGGTTTTCTGTGTATAACTGCGTAATCAGTTCTTTGGTTAAAGGAGTTGGTGGATCTTCGTGTATTTCTTGAAAAAGACGGGTTCCGATCTTGGGTCCAAATAGGAGTTGCAATTGAAAAGGATGAGCGTGGGAAAGACAGATTTTTGATGGAATTTCGCTTGCTTTAATGACATCGAGAAGAGAAGGGAATTGTTTAGATCCTTTGAGCATTCGATAGTAAATACGCTGCCATTTAGGATTGTTAAAGAAGAGTTTTTCCAGTGCAAAACTCTCTTTTTTTTCGATGGCTTTTTTGCTGATTTGTAAAAATGCGGTTAAAAAAGGGATTTCTTCTTTTGGATGCTCTTTGAATAGATGGGGTCCATACATTGTTTTTATGATTTTGGTTGTTATCTCATAGAGGAAAGGCTCTATTTCTCTTCCTTCTTGGATGAGAGGAAATAAATTGATTTTTGCGCATTCAGGATTGGTGTCCGGCAGCTCAGGCGCTTTTTTTTGAGAAGGAGTGTGTTTTGTGGGTGGTGTTGTTTCAGTTCCTGTGATGGGAAGAGGAATGGATTGATAACGCTTTTGTTCTGTTTGAGAGAGGATTTTTCTTTGAGCTGCGAGATGACCTACAATGGAGTTTCTGATTTTTTTTTGAGAATTTTGCTTTTCTAGAATGAGATGCGTGCCAAAAGAGATGAGAAGAAGCAATGAAAAAATGAAGGTCAGAAAGTTCATCCGAGTTGTTTTGGTTGGGTGTTTGGTAAAATGAACGCAAATTGAAGACGATTTTTGTTTTGTGTCAATGTAATGCGCAGGATGGAAGGTGTTTTTTTTGTTTTAGGCCATGACAGATCCCAGAAAGATTTTTTTTGAGGATCTTTGGATTCACTTAGAAATTCCATTGAAAAATCAGAGACATTAGGAAGAAGAATTTCTTTGCGCCAATAATGCTTTTTGTCCGGATCATTCGGCCAATAAGCGAGACTTAAGTTGCGGTTTTCATCGACAAAAAGACGTCCTGTTAAACTGCCGCTGAAAAAAGGGTCAGGATCAATGCCATGATCAAAGGTAAGAATTAGGCTTTGGAAGGTTTCTTTGGGAAATATTTGGGTATAAAAAGGAGAGTCGGTATCAGTCCGTATGGACATGACAAGGTCTTGAATGCGTGCTTGAAGAGATTGCCTTTCTAAAACAAGATGTCTTGTTTGATCCATTTTTTGTTCGACAATGAGATTTTGTTTTAAGAAAGAAAAAAGCAGAAGAGTGAGCATTGATATTAAACTGAGAGCGATCAGAAGCTCGAGAAGAAGAAATGGTTTTTTCATGAGGGGCTTGATTATACTGAAGCCACTGTTTAGATTTCAAAGGAGTCTTCGATGATGACTCCTGCAGGGACTATGATGATGCCTTGACGAATGAAAATGCCGTCACCGTCGTATGTTTCTAATTTGTTTTTATTGATGAGTTTGACGTTATTTCCGATTTGCACGTGCTCGTCGATAATCGTTTTTTCGATAATGCAGTTTTCTCCAATGCTAAATTCGTGTTCGATGGGCTTTCCTTCATGAAGAGGCGGCATATAAAAATGATTCCCCATCATCACTGTATCTCGAATTTTCGTTCCTTTTTTGATGCGGCTGCGCAAACCGATAATGCTGTTGATGATTTCATCGGCTTCAATCACGCATCCTTCGCAAATAATGGATTTAACGATCTTTGTGCATTGAATTTTTGGACCGGGAAGGTAGGTGGGCCTTGTATAGATGGGATTTTGCTCGTCGTATGTATTGAGGCCTTGCGCATTTTGCGTTAAAATAAGATTGGCCTCATAGTAAGAAGCAATGGTTCCTATATCCTCCCAGTAGCCGGAATAAATAAAAGCGGTTGTTTTCTTTGTTTTTACTGCAGTGTCAATGAGGTGAAATCCGAAATCATCTCTTGTGTCTTTTTCAAGGAGTTCAACGAGAGTCGCCCTTTTAAAAACATAAATACCCATAGATG
>CAYVDU010000099.1:0-5802 GCA_964450765.1 uncultured bacterium
AATCTTTCTCATTTCCATAGGAGAATAAACCAAAAACTCAGGTTATTTTGGCCGATTTTCGATTTTTTTTGCGGGGGTAGTATACGAATGTTGATACAACCCCCGCAAAAAAATCGAAAAGTCAGCGCAAAAGAACCCCAAACGTGACAGAAGCTAAGTCTCGAAAGAGGTCTACTATAATTTTGCTTAAGGGAAAAGCATTGTTCGGAATATGATGCCTTTTTTCATTTAGGAGAGAAAATGGCTAAGCTCTACTTTCGTTATGGTACTGTAGGAAGTGCAAAAACATTAAATTTATTGGCAGTGGCTCATAATTATCGGTATCAGGGAAAAAATGTGTTTTTGATGAAACCTGATTTAGATACTCGTTTTGGTAGAGATAGGATTAAGTCCAGAGCCGGGTTGGAAATGCAGGCCGATGTATTAATTGAAGACGTGAATTCCTTAAGACGTCTTGATTACCGGCATATTGATTGCATTTTAGTGGATGAAGCACAATTTTTATCTAAAGAAGTGATTGAAGAATTGCGCCGTATTACTTTGGAATTTGATGTTCCGATTCTATGTTATGGATTACGTACCGATTTTAAATCTCATTTATTTGAAGGATCGTTGCGTCTGATGGAGCTGGCTGATTCTATCGAAGAAGTGAAAGCAACGTGTCATTATTGCAATCGCAAATCAATTATGAATTTGAAACATGTGAATGGAGTTGCTACGTGCGAAGGTCCGTCGGTTGAGTTGGGTGCGGAGGAAAAATACGTTCCTACTTGCTATAAATGCTATCGCAAAAAAATCGAAGAAGGTCTCGTGATGAATCTTAAGAAGAATGCAATGTTAAAGAGCAGCCAAGTTCTTGCTGATTCATAAGAGATGTTGATTGAGAATGAGAAAATCATTTTTCCAGTAGTAGTGATCGAGAAGACCGTCAGATGGACGTCCTAAAACATGGTAAGCAATAAAAAGAGCTTCTAATGAAGCAAGTCCCCTCTCAGGATCTGGGCAGTCGGTTTGACGTCTTGGGTAAGCGGTTCGAAAGTGAGAAGGAAGGCTTCTAAATTCTACCGGGAGATGGATTTCTTTTTCCATTGTTTGAGCGAGTCTCCATGTAGCATCTAAAAGGATAAGTCCGCTGTCTTTGTCCTGAATGCTGAGGGGAGGAGCTCCAACTTTGAGAAGAATGTACGATGAAAGGCTGGGTAATTGAGGGTTAGGATAGCTTAGAAACAACATGTCAGATCTTTTTTCTAGGCCTAAAAGGGAACATTTTTTTAAGTTTTCTCGTCGATGGCGGATGATGATTGTTTTAAGGTTCATGGAGTGCTTTTGGGCGTTGTTACTTTTAGTAAATGTTTTGGGATTTCAAAGAGAAAACGAGAAGGGTTCGTGGTTTCTATTTTTCCCATGCGCATTCTGGATCTAGCCATGCTTAGGGTTAGTTTTTTTTGACTTCTTGTGATTCCGACATAAAAGAGTCTTCTTTCTTCTTCAATTCCGGTGGTGTCTTTGCTTTTTTCATGCGGTAGATTATGATCCTCAAGGCCTACAATAAAGCAAATCGGAAACTCTAGTCCTTTGGCACTATGAAGCGTCATGAGTTGTACCTTGTCTTCTTTGGACTTTTCTGTGTGCTGAGAGAAACTGGACTTAATGAGGGTGGTATTTGCGATAAATTCTTGGAGAATCGGTTCGTTTTCTTGTTCGTATTGTGCGAGTGCGTTGACACATTCTTGCACGTTTTCCCATTTAAAGGTTCTCATCTTGTCGCTTTTGACTTCTTCTTCAATCACTTTCTTATAGTTAATTTCTTCTAAAAGCCATGCGAGCCCTTCATGAAGAGGCGGATGTGAAAATTTTTGCGTTGCTTTATGAATCAGTTGCACAAAATTTTGAACGCCTGCAATCCCACGGGGATGTTGGGGAAAAGGTATTTTTCCTTCCGCAATTTCTTTTAAAAGATCCCATAAGGCAATATTTTGAGAACGATTCATTTTTGTGATTTCATCGAGGAAAGAATCTGAGATTCCGCGTCTTGGAATGTTGATGATTCTAAGAAGAGCTTCTTCATCCTTTGGATTTGCAATGACACGTAAAAATGAGAGGATATCTTTAATTTCACTTCTCTCTGAAAATTCTAGGCCTCCAAAAATTTCATAGGGAATTCCCCTGACCCAGTGATTTCCGTGTTTCCAAGAAGCGTTGATGAGGCTCATTTCAAATTGCCGAGATAGTGCATTGGAGCGATAGAGGATGGCCATGTCTTTCCAAGAAAATCCCTGGGAATGCAAGTGAATCAGTCGATGGATGATCGCTTCGGCTTCTTCCTGTTCATTGGTGGCATTGAATATTTCAATGAGTTCGGAATGTGTTTGATTGCTCCATAGCTTTTTTTGATGACGGTTTTTGTTGTTAGCGATCACTGTATTAGCGGCTTCTAAAATCAATGGAGTGGAACGATAATTTTGTTCGAGCTTGATGATTGTATCTGCTTTGAATTGCAAGATATTGGCAAGTTTCGCCCCTCTCCATCCATAGATGGATTGATCGTCATCTCCAACAACGCAAAGGTTTTCATGTTTTTTTGTTAAAAGTTCTGCAAGGCGGAATTGCGCAGGATCTGTATCTTGATATTCATCGATCATGATGTATTGATATTGATCTTGATAGCGATCTAGTACGTCGGGATGTTCTTCAAAAAGGCGAACTGTTAATTTGATGAGATTGTCAAAATTAACGGCATTGTAAGCGCGTAAAGTGTTTTGAAGGCGTGTATGGAGATCTTGGGTAAATTGATCGTGCCAGATCTTGTTTTTTGGGTCTTTTTCAGAAACTTGGCTTTCGAGATGAGTTAGAGCCTCTCTTGTGGCGGCAAGAGAGGGAAGATCTCCTTCATGGCCTAACATTTGTTTGATGAGTTGCTTCATGATTCTTTCGTAATCCCGTTCATCGTAGAGGCTAAAGTCGCGTGTATACCCAAGCTTGTCGATTTCTTTTCTAAGAATTTGCATGCAAAAACTGTGAAAAGTGGCTAAGGTGACTTGTTTTGCCTCTTTGGGACTAATGAGCGTTTGTAATCGATGTCGCATTTCAGCGGCAGCTTTGTTGGTAAAGGTAAGTCCGACAATATTTTGAGGAGGTATTTTCAGTGTTGAAATGAGATGTGCCATACGGCAGACAATGACTCTTGTTTTCCCACTGCCGGCTCCAGCAAGAATAAGGACCCTGCCGTGGGTCGTGAGGACTGCTTTTTCTTGTTCTGGGTTCAATTTAAAGGAGGATGTCATTTCAGGTGCATCTTACCGTGTTAATAATCGAAGGATTTCTCCTTGAATATCGATCATTTTGGCTTCTTTCGCCTTTTGTCGAGGGAGAATGTGGATTTCTAGATGGGGGGGTAAAAGATGGCGTGATGTACGAAAAGCTTCTCGTACTAGACGTTTGAATCGATTTCGTTCGGGAGCGTTTCCGTATCTGTTTGACGCGGTAATGCCAAAGCGAAGCGCTTTTGCTTGTTTTTGATCAATGCAAATAAATTTTCCCACGAGCCGATGCCCCTGTTTAAGGGCTTGAAACTCGTGGCGTTTTTTCAGACGATCAGATGGTCTTAAGCGGCAAGATCCCTTCGTCCTGCTTTGCGTCGTCGTCGAATGACTTTCCGGCCTCCGGCTGTTTTCATTCGGGCTCGGAATCCGAATTTGCGCTTGCGCTTCAATTTGCTTGGTTGATAAGTGCGTTTCATGGTTCATCCAAATTAAATAATTTTTTGAGGAATCTATTTCAGGCGCATTAGGCGCTTGAAAAAGATCCTTTGGGTTTCTTGACTTTAAAGAATATGGAACAGCAGAATAAATTTCAATAGATGCTTGAGCATAAATAAGACTTCCTGATATAACTTTTTGTTTTCTATGAGGTATGTTTCATGAAAGTGGGAGCTTCCATTAAGGCAGATCCTTCGAAAGGGGATAAGGTCGTTCGTCGTAGAGGGAGAATCTACGTAGTTAATAAGCGGGATCCAAATCGCAAACAGCGTCAGAAAGGTCCTGGTCGTAAAAAATAAGGTAAGGAAATGGCAAAAAAATCTTCGATAGCAAAGCAAAGAAAAAGAGAAAGACTAGTCAAGAACAAATGGGATAAGAGAGCCGCTTTAAAGGCGATTATCATGGATATGAAAAAGCCTATGGAAGAAAGGCTTTCTGCGGTGGATTCATTGAATCAGATGCCTAAAAATTCTTCTCCTGTTCGTCTTAGAAATCGTTGTCAGCTAACAGGACGCGCTCGAGGGGTTCTCCGTAAGTTTAAACTTTCTCGTCTTTGCTTCCGGGAAATGGCTTCTCAGGGATTGATTCCTGGTATTGTAAAAGCCAGCTGGTAAATTGCTTCGAATGTCATGCCAAGCCCAATTTCTGGGTTTGGTATATACCGGTTCCAGTTGAAAGTCGTCCAAGAAAACCGAATTAAAAGTTCTTAAATTTTTAATAAAATATTAGGTTTAATATTAACCTAGATCTTTTATTGGAAATTTGAGGTTTTTAATCAGTTTTCTTTTTGGGGTCCTTCAATTGTAAGGGGGAAATTGAATGCTTCCGCTTCAAGGCTATCTAGAGAAAAGCAAATCGTCGGCTTCTTAGCGGGGTTCAAAGCGTCAAAATCAACGATCGTAAATGGCATTGTATTAAAATTGAATACAAACCATTGGTAGTTGTCGATCTTTTAAATTATTTTTTGATACAATTGTTCTAACGTCTTCCACTCAGTCATATCTTCATTCCAAACATATGTGGATAAAGAAATTTTTTTCTCTTGGAAGTTTGAGACCAGAGCGTTATGGCTAATGGGTCCAATTTGCTGATGGGTGTGATCTAAGTAGTACCATAGTTTATTGGTAGGTTCTGAGATGCTCAAAGAGGGTAGGTCGTCTAGAGGATTCTTCTCTGATGGTTTTAGTATTTTTTTAGTTCGTTTAGAGAAGAGCAGGGCAAAACAGCCTAGCATTCCAAAAAAAAGGCCAATGAAAAACCATACGTAAGGATTACGGCCTTGTCTATAGGCAAAATAGGCAGAAATAATGCCAAATAGAGCTGACGAAGCGATTGTTAGCGGTGTGATGGGAAGTTCCATGGCCTATACTCCTTATCTCTTGTAATCCTAAAAGAGGTTTCCTTAAGACTACTTGAATTTGAAAAAACTTTCCATGATTGTTTTCCTGTCGGCTCTTTGGTAATATCGGCGGATTTAAGGAATTATGAGAGAGGCTTCAATGCACGATCAGTTGAAAAATATGGATTCAAAAGAAATAGAACTACCGAATACGGTATTTGTTCGGGATATAGAAACAAGGGTTTTGCAGGGTATTGTTTTGCAGTCTCTTGCAAAAATTCAGGGAGTTTCTCTCTTAGAGGGAAATCTATTCGATACATTGTTAGGACGTGAAGTCGAGAGGGTTAAGGGGATTTTTGTTGTTCAAGATCAAAAGAAGCAATCCGTTGATATTCGCGTTGAGATTAACATCATGTATGGAGTTTCGATTCCCGAAAAATCGGAAGAAATTCAAGCCAAGGTCGCTGAAGAAGTGAGTTTATGGTCAGGGCTTCATGTGGCGTCTGTGCACGTAGTATTTAAGGACTTAATTGCTTTAGATTATGAACAAAAACAAGTAAAAGAAGAAGCTTTGGAAGGAGCTCTTTAAATAGCTTGCGTAGCTAGGTTCTGTCGAATTTCGGGATTTGGCCGATTTTCGACGAACCTTCTATAGTGGTTTCAATGAAAAATTGCATAGTTTGGCTGTGCCAAAGCGCCGAATTT
>CAYVDU010000100.1:0-5788 GCA_964450765.1 uncultured bacterium
ATCACACACCCTACGAGCTATTTTATTTGCCTCTCTAGCAAGAGGGACTTCTCAAATTTACAATTTCCTAGAGTCTCCGGATACATCAGCGATGATCCATGCCATGCAATTACTCGGCGCTAAAATTGAAAAAATAGAGAACTCTCTTCGAATTCACGGCATCAGCAAAATACCCGATCAAGTCGAAAACGTCATTGACTGTGGCAATTCAGGACAAATCCTTCGTTTTGTAGGTGCTCTTGCCGGCTTAATCCCCCATTATACAATTTTAACAGGGGATGCGTCCATCCGCCACAATAGACCTATACAACCACTTTTATCTGCGCTCAATCAACTCGGAGCCTTTGCAAAATCCAGTCGAGGCGATGGATTTGCGCCTGTCATCATTAGAGGACCTTTTACCAAAACATATGCCAGCTTAGACGGCGAAGATTCCCAACCTGTCTCCGGACTTCTCATCGCATCCGCATTTGCCCCACACCCCATCACTCTTCATATCAATAATCCAGGAGAAACTCCATGGATTGATTTGACACTTGCTTGGCTTAAAAAATTCAATCTCCCTTGCGAAAAAAAGGATTACACCTTGTATCAACTACAAGGAAACGGACAAATCGAAAGCTTTTCTTATGAAGTGCCAAGGGATTGGAGCTCCGCAGCCTTCCCGATCGCTGCTGCGATTGTGACACGCTCAAGCTTAACTCTTCAAAACATGGATATGGACGACATTCAAGGAGACAAAGCCATTGTCCCTCTTTTACAACACATGGGGGCTAACATGATCTATTCCTCCGAACACAAAACTCTGCAAGTGCATGGGGATCGCACGCTTCGAGGAACCGATATCAATATCAATTTTCTCATCGATGCTCTTCCGATCTTAACCGTTCTTGGTTGTTTTGCGACGACACCCCTTACAATCACAGGCGGAGCCATCGCTCGAAAAAAAGAATCGGATCGCATTTCCTGCATTGCCAAAGAACTTAAAAAAATGGGAGCAAAGATTGAAGAGCTAGACGATGGATTGATTGTTTTTCCATCCCAACTACACGGAGCCAATCTCGATGCACATCATGACCATCGTATTGCCCTCAGCCTTTCCATCGCAGCGTTAGGCGCAAAAGGACCAAGTACTCTCAAAGGCGCCCATTGCATCCACAAAACATATTCATCATTTTACAGTGATTTTCAAGCACTTGGGGCCTCTATAGTGGATTAAATTATAAATTGCATGTTTTGGCTGTGCCAAAGCGCCGAATTTCAACAATCGCAAGTTGCATAGTATTAACCCAATACAATGCAACTTGCGATTGTTGAAATTCGGCAGCTTTCGCACTTACCAAAACATGCAATTTATAATTTAATCCACTATATTTCCATATGAACATAATTCTCTTTGGATTTAAGGCGTCCGGAAAAACCTACTTTGGCCAAAAATTAGCAAAACTTCTGCAAAAGCCATTCTTCGATGTAGATGATCTCATCTGCCAAGCAACGGCTTTCTCTTCCATTCGGGAAGTCTACCAACACCTACAAGAAGAAAACTTTCGCAGCCTCGAACAAAACATCATCTTTTCTCTAGAAAAACAAAAAAATTCTGTCATTGCTCTTGGAGGCGGCTCTGTCAACGAAAAAAAAACAGTCCTTTTTTTACAAAACATCGGTACACTTGTCTATCTCAAAGCCAGTTTTGAAACAGTCAAACAGAGAATTCTCACCATGAAACAACTGCCTTCTTTGATCGACCCTAAAAATCCCGTTTCTTCTCTTCTCAAAATTTACGAAAAAAGAATCCCTATCTATGAAAAAATCCCGGCCATACAAATAGACACAGATCAATTCAATACAGAACAAGTTTTACAAAAATTAACAAACATATCCTATGGCATCTAACTTCTTCGGCCAAATTTTCCGCATCACTACTTTTGGAGAATCCCATGGACCTGCCATTGGAGTTGTGATCGACGGGTGTCCTTCTGGACTATCGATCACCAAAGAAGAAATCGAAAAAGATTTAAAACGGCGAAGCCCCGGCAACAATCCACATACATCTCCTAGAAAAGAAAAAGACTTCGTAGAAATTCTCTCAGGTATCCATGAAGGACAAACAACAGGATCTCCTATTACCCTCATCATCCGCAATGAAGATGCAAACCCTGGCGCCTATGAACCTATCCGTCATCTCTACCGCCCGGGCCATGCTAATTTCACCTATCTCCAAAAATATGGTCTCTTCGATAACCGAGGAGGTGGAAGAGCTTCTGCTCGCGAAACAGCAGCACGGGTTGCAGCTGGAAGCGTTGCAAAAAAACTACTACACCATCACAAGATTTTCTTTGTTTCCTTTGTTTCGCAAATTGGAGACATCACCATCACTTCCCCAGACCCACTCAATCTTCAAGCCCTTCAACAAAAAACAGACGAAAGTCCTATCTTTTGTCCGGATCCTGAGATTTCTTTAACCATGGAAAAAAAATTAAAACAGATCCAAGAAGAAAATGACTCCATTGGAGGTGTTGTCTCTTGCATCGCTCATATTCCTCCAGGACTTGGAGATCCTATCTATCAAAAATTAGAAGCTCTTCTTGCTTATGCAATGCTCTCTATTCCTGCCACAAAAGGTTTTGAAATCGGCTCCGGATTCTCCTCTAGCTCTATGAAAGGATCTGAACATAACGACCTCTTCGAGCTCGATTTTCAAGAAAATATTTACACAAAAACAAATTTTGCAGGAGGGACTTTAGGAGGTATTTCCACAGGATCTCCTCTCCTCTTTCGCGTCGCATTTAAACCCGCCTCCAGCATTAAAAAACCGCAAAATACCGTAAGCATTGATAAGAAAAATTCTATTTTAGATCTAGGACCTTTAGCAAGACACGATCCTTGTGTAGCCATCCGAGGAGCTCCAGTTGTCGAAGCCATGACAGCCCTTGTTCTCGCGGACGCTTTTCTCATCAATCGAACGATTCGATTATAAAAATTTGAAACCACTTTGTGTTTTTAAAAATTTGGCAGCTTTCAATCTCGTCTAAAAACCGATTCTTGAACCTTTTTCGGTGTAAGAATCGATTCTTAAATTATTTTCTGTATATTCCTTTTTTGCCGGAAATGTTATTATACGCTCGCTTAATCAAACAAAAGGAATTTATAATGACTACCCCAGTTCGTTTAGTCTCCTCTACTCAGTATGTAACCAACGAAGGAACTCAAACAGATCCAATTTCTACCGAAGAAGCGGCAAAATGCATTGCTCGCAATGCTCTAGAAGCAGCAAAACAATTTGCACTACACTGGATACTTCCATCTGTTACCGTAGGAACGATTGCAGGCATCGCAGTAGCCTTCTCAAGTAAAGAAGATTCAATAAATTCTGCTAAAAACGCTTTTTGCATTGGATCTGTTGCTACTTTAAGCGCCCAAATCATCGCAAAAATTGCATCTTCTTATATCAATCGAGCTCCACAATAAGCTTAGGATTGATGAAGATACGATGATGGCCATGAATGGCCATCGCGGCATGAAAACAGACATGTTCACATGTCCATGGAAGGGTGGTATTAGAGGTGCAAGAGAACCAGACCACCCTTCCCCCATTCAACGTCACTCCAATTTCTTTGGGGTAATTGCCTCGATTCCTTAAAAAACGCCCGGAAAAAGAAACAGGTTTCGTATTTGCAATTAAACTCTCATATTCATCGAGCAAATACACATTTTTCTCTTGTTTAGCTTGATCAAGCCACTTTAAAACCATTTGTTCCAACTGAGGAGTCACGGTCCCACAGTAGCGGCATCCACGCATCGATTCTCTCTTATAAATGCCAATGCCTCCAAAAGCAGAATAGACCTTTTCCCAAGGACCGTCTCGATCTAAAACAAACGATTGCCAAATAGGATTTAGTCGATCCCAGTAACGATCCCCAATCAACTCAAAGCCTATCGGCCATTTGGGAGATCGAAGGGCAAAAAGATCGTAAGCCCCATAGGCTAAAACAGCATCCCAATCTTCTTTGGGAGACTCAATTGTCTCTACAATCGCATCGATGGCCCATGGCTTTTCAAAGTCCAAATCCACCCAAATCACATACTTATATCCATCAAATGCCGGATTCATGATCACATCAAGAACAACATTGCGAGCCCTTGCAATCTGTTCAGTCCGATTAAGGACCTTCATCATACACATCCGAGCCAAGCGTCGACGCGAAAATTTCTCTGAACGAAAAAAAACACGTTCATCTCTCTTTGCCCAATCAGAGAAAATCAGATTCGTTCCATCTGTTGAATTATTCTCATAGATAATGACTCGATAATCAGAAAATAGACGCCCTAAATTTTCAATAGATTGAATCGTATTCGAGGAGGCTTTTGCCACATTGCGCGCGATACCGCAAATCAGTACTTTATCTTGAATTCGAATGGCCCTAAGATCTTTTTTTGATGGATTGACCAACGCTTTTTGGCAAAATCGAGTTAAATCAGAGGAATAACGAACAGGCGAGTGCGCCCATTCTAAATAAGCAAGAGCCCCCCCTAAAATACAAATAAAAATGACAAAACGAACAAGCATTGACACGAACGATAAATCTTGAACTCTTTTCGTTCAATGAACTATTTCAAGAATATGCTCCTAAAAGTAATTGTGACTCCCAATGCCAAGACAAATGAAATTGTTGGATTTCAAGAAGATGCTCTTAAAATTAAGCTTCACGCCACTCCCGAAAAAGGAAAAGCCAATGAAAAGCTGATTGAATTCTTGGCAAAAAAGCTTAAGATCCCCAAATCTCACATCAAAATTTTATCCGGCCATACAAGCCGTCTAAAAAAAATAGAAATTCAAGGGATCGATCTACATGTCTTCCGAGCCACTCTGTTTGACTAACAAAGCCCTTTCTACCTCTAGGAACTCTTGCATGGTATGATTAATCACTTGATCAATCATCGAGGGTTCGATTTTCTTAGAAGGACTTATATCTCGAATTGTCGCAAGACGATTTAACATTTTTTCCAAAGTACGCCCGGATAACCCTTGCGTTCTGTGAGCCATTTCATCCAGTCGTTTGTTTAAGACATTCTGATCAAATTCTGATGCAAATTTCAACGGTATATGTGCTTTTAAAATAGCTAAGCGTTCTTTGAATGCAGGAACATCAATTTTTACCTTGTAATTCATCCGATCTAAAACCGCTTCATCAATCTGATCTAAGTGATTTGTCGCTAAAATAACTGCATATTTCTTACTTTCTCTACCGGTGCTCTTTAAAAATGCTTCTAAAAGATCATATGAATTAGTAAATCCTTGCGCCCGTAGAATTCTCCGATCCGTGAGCAGCAATTCGCACTCATCAATGATCAAAGCTGTTGGAAATTGGGATCTTTCGATCTTTTGAAAAATCTTCTCAAGCTCCCAAAGATGCGTTCCAGACTGAAGTGCGCTGCGCAATGCCGAAGCTGTAAAAACCATGTAGTTTCCAGGAAACTTCGTTGCGATTTTCTCTAGTACCATCGACTTCCCAACTCCAGGAGGCCCATAAAAGATCGCATTTTGTAAAGGACGTCCTGCCTTCACATTTTCATCCATCCCCAGCGTCAATTCATTCACAACTTCTTGAATACGCTCATTGAAAAAACAATCTGTCTGAGAAGATTTTAACTCTTCTTTTGCATCTGCTTCTGGAGGAGACCCTCCCCAAACCGCATAAGACCACAACTTACCAATCATTCCTGTATCCGGTATTATCGAAGGATCTTTCCATCGCTGCTTCATCTCTATAGAAGGTTCTTGAAAGAG
>CAYVDU010000101.1:0-5750 GCA_964450765.1 uncultured bacterium
TTCATTGAATACTTCTTGAAGTCCAACATTCTCTCTTTCGTGAGGCAAGAGATGGGACTGAAGAAATTGATCATATGATTTAACCTGAATCTCAATTAAGTTCGGCAAATCGATAATTTCTTCTCGTTCACGGAAACTCACCCGCTTAGGCGGCTTCTTTAACATGTGATTCGCTCCTGAGTTGAGTTTTTATAAAGAAGCAGCTCACAAAATTAAAGGTTCGTCGATTTTGGGGATTATTTTGACCAATTTTCGACTTTTTTGAGGGAGATCATATCAACCGATATACATGCGCCCACTCGAAAAAAGTCGAAAATTGCTTCAAAAGAACCCAAAAATCGACAGAACCTTAGTTTTGAGAGTTGCCTCAAACACAAGAAAGCAGAAGAAATTAAAATAGTAACTTCTGCTTTCTGTAAGTGCAAGACTTTTTATAGTCCTTTAAGGGTAACCTTAGCACCAGCAGTCTGAAGCTTCTTCTGAATTTCTTCAGCTTCAGCTTTCGGCGCTGCGGCTTTAAGTTCCTTTGGAGCTCCCTCAACAATATCTTTTGCTTCTTTTAGACCCAAACCGGTTACTTCACGTACGGCCTTAATGACAGCAATCTTTTTATCATCAGGAACAGGACCTTCGAGAGTCACTTTAAATTCTGTCGACTCTGAAGCTGCAGCAGCACCTGCATCAGCAGCAGCACCCGCTGGAGCAGCAGCCATTGCAACAGCAGCTTTAACGCCCCATTTATTTTCTAACATTTCTTTTAACTTAGCCATATCGAGTACAGATAAGTGGCTCAATTTTTCTACGAGATCATCGAGATTGTGGCTCATTGGTAAACTTCTCCTAAAATCTTAACTTTTTTGCTCTGAATCAGAGTTAGATGCGGCGATTTTTGCCTCCATCACGGAAAGCATTTGCGACATCGGCGATGTAAACAGGGCGATCATAGTCGCTCTCATTTCATTAATTCCCGGCAATTTAGAAAGCATTTCCAGTTCTGCCGCTGGAACGATTTTTCCTTCGAATCGTCCACATAGAACTTCTAAAATCTGTCCCTGATTTTCAGAAAATTTATAGACCGCCTTTGTAGGACTCATTGTATCGGATTGATTCACAAAAACAACTCCGACATGACCTTTCAAAAGAGCTTCATCTATTTGGATTCCCACTGCTTCAGCAGCTTTCTTGAAGACTCTTTTACGAACGACTTCAAACAAGCTTGCCTGTTTGGCTAAAGAATCCCTGAATGCCCAAGATATATTTGGCTCTAAACGGTCATAACGAACGACAATAAATCCTATCGAAGCATCAATTTTCTGTTTAATTTCGTCTAATAAAAGTGGTTTTTCCTTTCTCATTTCTAAGCTCCTTTTATCCTAAAGACAGAGATTGAAGATCTACTTTTAGACCTGGCCCCATCGTGGAGGACAAATACATCGAAAGGAGAAAAACTCCTTTAGAGCTTGCAGGTTTTGCACGCGCTATCGCTTGCAAGAAAGGCATCATGTTTTCAACAAGCTGATCCTCTTTAAAGGAGATCTTGCCAACCGCATTATTGATGTTTCCTGTTTTATCGACTTTAAATTCGATCTTCCCTGCTTTTACCTCTTTCACAGCCTTCGCAACTTCTGTAGTTACGGTTCCGGCTTTAGGAGTAGGCATGAGTCCGCGAGGACCTAACACTTTTCCAAGCTTTCCGACTTCTCGCATCATATCGGGAGTCGAAATCAAAGCATCAAAATCGGTCCAACCATTTTTGATTTTCTCTAAAAGATCATCGCCTCCAGCAGAATCTGCGCCAGCATCTAAAGCTTCTTTCACTTTGTCACCTTTTGCAATGACAATAAGACGAATCTTTTTTCCCGTTCCATGCGGCAACGAAACAGTGCCTCGCACTTGCTGATCTGACTTTTTCACATCAATACCCAACCTCAACGACACGTTCAACGACTGATCGAACTTAGTTTGAGGGCATTGCTTCAGAAAACGTACAGCCTCTTGCAAAGTATACACTTTGTTCAAATCAACCATTTGGTCAATTTGTTTCATTCTTTTTGATCGTTTTGTCATCGTTAGCCCTCCACAATCTCTACACCCATGGAGCGCGCTGTTCCCGCTACCATCAGCTCAGCTGCTTCAAGCGATACAATACGCATATCCTCAGACTTTTTTTGTGCAATTTTTCTTGCTTGCGAACGAGTCAGTTTACCCACCTTATCTCGGTTAGGCACTTTAGATCCTGACTCAATCCCCAATTCTTTCAAAATCATCCGAGAAACAGGCGGCTGCTTTGTGACAAAAGTAAAAGTCTTATCTGCATAAACGTTAATAATAACAGGAAGAATATCTCCAGCCTTATCTTGCGTTTTCGCGTTAAACTCTTTGCAAAAAGCCATAATATTGACTCCGGCAGATCCCAAAGCAGGACCTATAGGCGGAGCCGGATTCGCTTTGCCCGCCGGAATTTGCAACTTAACAACTTTAACTATTTTTTTTGCCATTTTATCCTTACCCGAGCCATTCCCTAAAGAACAGCTCTTCCTGAGTTCTCACGAGACACAGAACCCCATTATTGGGATTCCATTCTCTCCCCATTGTTCTCCGCTATTCACGAAGAAACTTAGGAGTTGTAAAAACAACTTTTACAACCCTTAGATCTTTACTAACCTGCATTTTCAGCGGTTGATTGCTCAACCTGCCAAAACTCCAAGTCATCTACACGAGTATCTCGTCCAAAAATGGAAACCATTACGCTAAGACGGCCTTTCTCATGATTGACCTCAGTAACAGTCCCAACAAAATTCACAAACACACCGTCTGTAATTTTAACGCGATCTCCAACTTCCACCTTATGCTTTTGAACGACTCCTTTTTGGCGGTCTTCAAGCTCATCCATAATGTCTTTGACTTCTTTCTCAGTCAAAGGAGCTGGCTTATCTCCACCTAAAAAATCGATCACACCCGGGGTATCTTTAACATACGCCCAAGCCTCATCATTCAAATCCATTTTTACGAGTAAATACCCAGGCCACATCCGTTTTTCACTGACCTTTTGATGTCCTCTCTTGACTTCAGCCACATTTTCAGTAGGAATGAGAATTTCAGAAATAAACTCTCTCATCCCTTTCTGATCTAGGTATTCTTCAATAGCCCTTTTGACTTTCTTCTCAAGACTTGACATTACCTGAACGACATACCACTTCTGCATAAGCTATTCACCCGAAAATCCAGCGAAATATAAAACCAATACCCTGTAATGCACCACGAATCATCAAATCAACGAAATAAATCGCGAGCCCGAAAAAGAATGTAGAAAAGATCACAGCTTTCGTACAAAAAATAAGATCTACTCTCGAAGTCCAAGCAATTTTCTTTAACTCACCTTGTACTTCACGAAAGTAAGAAACTTTCTTTTTTTCTCCGGTCAGAGGGATTGACATACTTCACCACCCTAAGGTTTTTTTCTATCGAGTGCGGAGGGACTCGAACCCCCGACCAGCGACTTTGGAGATCGCTGCTCTACCAACTGAGCTACACACCCTCTTGCCCCAAAAAATAATTTTTGGGGCATAATGTAAGGCTTAACGCCTATTTGATGATTTTGGAAACGGTTCCCGCACCAATTGTTCGACCACCTTCACGAATGGCAAAGCGCATTCCTTCTTCCATCGCTACAGGGTGAATCAATTCAGCAGTAATTTCTACGTTATCCCCAGGCATAACCATCTCAACGCCCGCTGGCAATTCGACAGTTCCTGTTACGTCAGTTGTTCTGAAATAGAACTGAGGACGATATCCAGAGAAGAATGGCTTATGACGCCCTCCCTCTTCTTTCGTCAAAATATAAACAGTCCCTTTAAATTTTGTATGAGGAGTACATGTTCCTGGCGCTGCAAGAACCATTCCTCTCTCTACATCATCTTTTTCAATACTGCGCAAGAGAACTCCGACGTTTTCGCCAGCCAAAGCCTCTTCCAAAATTTTATTGAACATTTCAAGACCCGTAGCCACTGAATCGCGTGTTTCACGAATACCAACAAGCTGAATCTTATCGTTCACTCTAACGCGACCTCTCTCAACACGGCCTGTAACTACAGTACCACGACCTGAAATAGAGAATACGTCTTCGATTGGCATCAAGAACGGCTTATCCACTTCTCGAACAGGTGTTGGAATCTTCTCATCCACTGTATCCATCAATTGCAAGATAGACTTAACGTAGAGAGGATCTCCTTCCAACGCTTTCAAAGCAGACCCGCGAATGATCGGGGTGTTCTTATAGCCTTTAGAATCGAGCAATTCTGTCAATTCCATCTCAACAAGATCAACAAGCTCTTCATCGCCCTTGCCAATCATATCCATTTTATTCAAGAAAACAACAATCGCAGGAACGCCTACTTGGTGAGCCAAAAGGATGTGTTCCTTTGTTTGAGGCATCGGACCATCTGTCGCCGCAACGACAAGAATAGCTCCGTCCATTTGCGCAGCACCCGTGATCATGTTCTTCACGTAGTCAGCGTGACCTGGGCAGTCAACGTGAGCATAGTGTCTTTTATCTGTTTCATATTCTACGTGAGAAGCATTGATCGTAATCCCCCGAGCTTTCTCCTCTGGAGTATTATCAATAGACGCATAGTCGCGAAATTTAGCATGACCTTTCTCAGCTAAAATTTTCGTAATCGCAGCCGTTAAAGTAGTCTTTCCATGGTCAACGTGACCAATGGTACCGATATTTACGTGAGGTTTCTTTCTCTGAAACGCTTCTTTCGCCATTTTTAATCATCCTCCATTTTCATTGCCCAAGATAGGAATTGAACCTACGACCACTTGCTTACCATGCAAGTGCTCTACCACTGAGCTACCTGGGCGCCTGGCAAATTAAACACAAAAGCTTATGGTTCTTAGACAATATAATCAACCTTTTTCCTGCCATTAAGATCTGGGAAAGAACAAAAAGCACCACTCAACCCTACAGAAAACCACTAAAAATCGAGAACCAAAAAAACGAAGCCATATTGACACTCAATACCAACCCTATTTTCGGCACCAACCCTAAGAGACTCTATCCATTCGCTAAATGATTCATTTTATTCCTTCCAAGACCTCACTTTTGACGATAAACGATGCGGGCTTTGGTCAAATCGTAAGGGGACATTTCAACCGTAACACCATCACCAACATAAACGCGTATATTACGCATACGCATCTTGCCGCTAAGGTGTGCTATGACTCGCATTCCGTTTTCTAACACAACGCTAAAGTTCATATTCGGTAAAAGCTCTTCAACTTTACCTTCCATTTTGATCGTTTCTTCTTTCGACATAGGAATTTGGCTCGGAAATGCTTACAATCAAACAACAAATAGCCTATTATGTCAACGAAAAGGATAAAAAATGACTATAAAAACTCAACTTCCCTCTATAGAAACTCCAACTTTTATCTCCAAAATAGATCGTCTTAAAAAAATGTTTGCAAAACATGAAACGGCTGAAGAAAAGTACCATCTCCTGATCAATTTTGGAAAAAACCTTGCAACAATGGAAGAAGGATATAAAATCAAAGAAAATCTTGTAAAGGGATGCCAAAGCCTCCTCTATTTACATGCAAGCAAACAACAAGACCAAATCTTTTTTACAGCAGCAACTGATGCGCTTATATCCAAAGGACTCGCCGCTCTTTTAATCTACGTATACAGCGGAGAATCGATCGAAACAATTCTTACAAACCCACCTCTCTTTCTTCAAGAATTAGGC
>CAYVDU010000102.1:0-5710 GCA_964450765.1 uncultured bacterium
AACTCCTTCTCTCCCTCGCTTAAAAAAGGACAATCTCTCAATTTAATGATCTGTACAAACCAAAAGCCGCTAACGCCCCCAGCGCAACAGTAGCTACATAAAACGTTACTTCTAAATAACCAGCTGTTTGCTCCTGCTCCCTCAATCCCGTTTGCTCCTGCTCCCTCAATCCCGTTTGCTCCTGCTCCCTCAATCCTGCTTGCTCCGACTTCCTCAATTGACATATTTGTAAGGCCATGCCCTCTATACGGTTAAAAACATGTTCATGGTCTCTAACAGGCGTATGACCGAGTTCCATAAGCCTTAACGAGTGTCTTATACAATCTTGAAGATCTCTTATGACAAACAAGTCGCTGTAACTACAACATTCCTCCCAACATGCATTACTAAATATATTTCGATCGATCCAGGCTTTCGGAGCCCCATCTGACCAGCTCAATATTCTTACAGGATTTAAAGCCGCCGTCACAACTGCTCGACCAGGCTCACTCATTGAATTCAAAAATAGACTCATTATTACACCAATAATACATTAAAGATTAAACTAATATACATTATATATATATATATATATATATATATATTATCAACATACAAACATGCATTAGAGCTAATTAAAAATCTCCACTTTTTGGCAATTACAAGTTATTGACTATTAAGCAGACGACCTAATGAAGAAGCGTATTCCTATGATTCAGAAGGACTTAAAAACAGATTAAGTATCATCATTAAATTAAAGAGAAGCGGCTCAAAAGCCAGGTATAAGTCTTAGGCAATTAATAAACCTGATATTAATGAGTATTCAAAAGAAAAACGCGTCTATTCGAGAAGAATAGACGCGCATTGTAAAGAATTAATGAGTCACTACTTCAGAAACAAAATCAACTTCGAATTCCTCAGCCGCTTGCGCATCGATGAATCGATTGACTTTCTTATGATACTCGTAGCCAGTTCCTGCAGGAATCATGTGACCCATAATCAGGTTTGCCTTCGTATCCAAAAGGAAGTCTGTCTTACTTTCACTAGACGCTTCCGTCAAAATACGTGTTGTTTCCATGAAGGATGCCGCTGACAAGAAGGACTCCGTGCCTAAAGAAGCTCTGGTAATCCCTAAGAGAACAGGAGCTGCCTGCGCAGGCTTCCCTCCCTCTTCAATCGTCTTGCGATTGATCTCGTAAAACATTTTCTTATCTACATCTTCCCCATGTAAGCAAGTTGTATCTCCCGGATCGGTAATACGTACCTTTTGCAACATCTGACGAACGATAATCTCGATGTGTTTATCGTTAATATCAACCCCCTGCAATCGGTATACTTCCTGAACTTGGTTCACCAAGTATTTCTGAAGCTCGCGAGCACCGCAAATCTCCAAAATTTCTTGAGAAACAACAAGTCCTTCCGTGAGCTGTTGACCTTTGATCACCATATCGCCTTTCTGGACGATTAAGTGCTTTGTCAAAGGAATCAAATGCTCTTCTTCCATACCGGTCACATCGTCGCGAACAACCACAATACGCTTGTTCTTCTGTACGCCACGGAAGTCGACAACTCCATCGATTTTTGCAATCTCTGCAGCATCTTTAGGCCGTCTTGCTTCAAACAATTCAGCAACGCGTGGCAAACCACCCGTAATATCTTTTGTTTTAATAGCCCCGCGAGGCAATTTCGCAAGAACCATACCCGCAGAAACGAGCTGCCCTTCTTTCACTGCAATGACAGCTGCAGAAGGAATTGCGTATGTTCCTACAAGTTCAGTGCAATCCGGATCGGCATAAATCACAACTTGCGGATGGAGCTCTCCTCTATGCTGCTTGACAATAAGTTCAGACTGTCCCGTCTGCTTATTGACTTCTTTCATCACAGAGATGCCTTCAACCAAATCTTCGTACTTGACGTAACCTGGTCTTTCGCAAATGATCGGACTGCTATGCTGCTCCCACTGACACGCCTTCACACCTTTTTTCAACTTCGAGCCATCTGCAAAAAGTATTTTTGCACCCAACTCAACAGTAAAGCTTTGAAGCGGTTCAATCGACTTATTGCGTAGTAATTTCTTATAATCTTCTAATGAACGCCCTTCGTCTTTTACAATCTGAAGAAGTCCATTCTTATTCAACGCTAGCCAATGGCCTTCTTCGTTCTGAACAACACGCAAATCGACATAAATCAAAATTCCTTCTGATTCAACGATCATCTCAGGGTTCACACCCGCAGACGCAATACCTCCCAAGTGGAACGTTCTCATCGTGAGCTGCGTTCCCGGTTCTCCGATGGACTGCGCCGCGATAATCCCAATCGCTTCGCCCATTCCCACGATATTACCTGTGGCCAGATTCAAACCGTAACATTTCGCGCAAATACCGCGTTTACTTTCGCATGTCAAAGGAGAACGGATGCGAACCATTTCAATACCCGCATCATCAACGGCTTCCGCTTGAGCATTCGTCAAGATATCACCCGCTTTGGCCAATATTATTTGGCTATCTCCCGGCAAACAAATATCTTCAAGAATAGAGCGTCCATAGATACGATCTTTCAAGAACAGAAGTTCTTCCATTCCTTGTTTAATCGCACTTACTTCAATACCATTAATCGTTCCGCAATCTTCTTTCGTGACAATGACGTCTTGAGCCACGTCTACAAGCCTTCGTGTTAAATATCCGGAGTCCGCAGTTTTTAACGCAGTATCGGAAAGACCTTTACGCGCACCGTGAGTCGAAATAAAGTACTCCATCACAGTCAAACCTTCTCGGAAGTTCGCTGTAATCGGAGACTCAATAATTTCTCCGGACGGTTTCGTCATAAGACCACGCAAGGCTCCCAGCTGTTTTACCTGAGATTTATTACCACGAGCACCAGAGTCAACCATCAAATACAGCGGATTCAATTCACCGGAACTTGTATCAAAGACCAATTTGAACAAGTCTTCTGAAAGAGAATCAGAAACTTCTGTCCAAATACTAATGATCTTAGAATGACGCTCTCCTTCCGTGATGATCCCGTCTTCATATTGCTTTTTAACAACAGCAACTCTTTTCGCGGCATCACTCAACACTTTCTGTTTGTGCGCTGGGATTTTTACATCCCAAATACCCATCGAAATAGCCGCTTTTGTCGCTTCGCTAAATCCAAGATTTTTCATCTTATCTAAGAAACGAACCGTGACTTCTAATCCCACCTTTTTGTAGCACTCTAAAACAAGTTCCGACAAACGTTTCTTTCGAAGAACATAGTTTTGGAATCCTAATTCTTTTGGAACAATCGTATTAAAAACCACGCGACCTGGTGTTGTTTCTACGATACCGCCTTCCACTAACACTTTGATTTTCTCGTGGATATGAAGTCCCCGACCTAAATGATCTTGTCTCCCGACCTCTTTGTTCTTTTCATGCCAATTGTAACTTCCGCTTGCATGCAGAGCCATCAAGACTTCTTCTTGATTTCCAAAAACTTTTATTTTACGTCCGACTTTTTCTGGATGAATTACAGGATCGTGCATCAAATAATAAAGACCCAAAATCATATCTTGCGCAGGAACCGCAACCGGCTTACCTGAAGATGGCAAGAAGATATTATCAGGCGCCATCATGAGCAATTTTGCTTCCAATTGCGCTTCCACAGATAAAGGAATGTGAACAGCCATCTGGTCACCGTCGAAGTCAGCGTTAAATGCTGGCGTGACAAGAGGATGGATTCGAATCGCTTTTCCCTCAATAAGCACAGGTTCAAATGCTTGAATACCCAATCTGTGCAATGTCGGAGCTCGGTTTAGAAGAACAGGATGTCCTTTAATAATTTCTTCTAATACGTCCCAGACTTCAGGGGCTTGCTTTTGAATCATCTTTTTCGCAGACCGGATCGTATAAACATATCCTAAATCTTTCAAACGTTTAACAATGAACGGCTCAAACAAATCGAGCGCCATTTTCTTTGGCAATCCGCACTGATTGAAGCGAAGTTCTGGACCAACCACAATGACGGAACGACCTGAGTAGTCCACTCGTTTTCCAAGAAGATTTTGACGGAAACGTCCTTGTTTACCCTTTAACATCTCAGATAACGCTTTCAAAGGACGATTACCTGCCCCCATGACCGGATGACCATGACGACCGTTATCAAAGAGAGCGTCTACAGCTTCCTGAAGCATTCTTTTTTCGTTACGAATAATGACATCTGGAGTCTTCAACTTCAAAATCGATTTCAAACGATTATTTCGATTAATCACTCGTCGATATAGATCATTTAAATCAGAGGTTGCAAAACGACCTCCATCCAAAGGAACCAATGGGCGAAGATCCGGAGGAACCACCGGCACAGCAGAAAGAACCATCCAATCTAGCTTATTCGTCGATGTTGCAAACCCTTCAATAATCTTCAAACGTTTTGCAAGTTTCATTCTTGCTTGCATCGACTTTGTTTTACGCAGTCTATCTTTCAATTCTACAACAAGTATTTGCAAATCTTCGACTTTCAAAAGGTCATGGATAGCTTCTCCACCCATTTTCGCTTGAAAACCGTCCGATCCCCATTTTTCTTGCGCTTCGCGATATTCGTTATCATTCAGAAGCTGTTTTTTCTGAAGATCACTGCGACCCGGATCGGTCACTACATATTCTTCATAGTAAATGACTCTTTCCAGTTCCGAAGTAGACATGCCTAAAACATTCCCAATACGAGATGGCATTGTCTTAAAAAACCAGATATGGACAACAGGAACAGCAAGATCAATGTGAGCCATTCGTTCGCGTCTCACCTTTGCTAAAGTAACTTCAACACCGCAACGATCGCAAACAATTCCTTTGTGCTTAATCTTTTTATACTTCCCGCAAGCACATTCCCAATCACGGGTAGGCCCGAAAATCTTCTCGCAAAACAAACCACCTTTTTCTGGCTTGAATGTACGATAGTTGATCGTTTCAGGCTTTTTGATCTCTCCCCGAGACCATTGATTGCGAATCACATCATCCGACGCAATCTTAATTGTTACTTTATCGAAATGGGAGGCTCTCACATCTTCATCAGCATCAAATGGTTCCGACATCTCTCCTCTTTCTCCTATTTAAGACAAACTTATTCAACAAATTCAGTACGAATATCAAGACACAATCCTTGCATCTCTTTCACAAGTACGTTAAATGATTCAGGAGTTCCTGCAACAAGAGTATTTTCACCCTTCACAATGGACTCATAAATACGGGTACGTCCAGCGACGTCATCGGACTTTACAGTAAGCATTTCTTGAAGTAAGTGCGCAGCACCGTAAGCCTCAAGAGCCCAAACCTCCATCTCTCCGAATCTCTGTCCTCCCATCTGCGCCTTACCACCAAGCGGTTGCTGCGTGACGAGAGAATACGGACCAATCGAACGGGCGTGAATCTTATCAGCCACTAAGTGACTGAGCTTCATCATGTAAATATATCCAACAACAGCACGGTTATCAAAACGCTCTCCTGTACGGCCATCGAACAAGAATGTTTTACCATTCGTAAACATGGTCTGGCCTTTCATCATCTCCCAAATCTTTGCCTCTGGGAAACCTTCAAATACAGGGCTCTTGACCCAAATACCGGCTTTCTTCGCTGCATAACCGAGGTGCGTTTCTAGCAGCTGACCCATATTCATACGAGAGGGAACGCCAAGAGGATTCAAGATCATCTCGACTGTCTCGCCATTCGCAAGATAAGGCATGTCCGCTTCAGGAACCAACTTC
>CAYVDU010000103.1:0-5564 GCA_964450765.1 uncultured bacterium
TCGTCTAAAACCCGATTCTTGAACCTTTTTCGGTATACACCGAAGATGATTGAAGAACCCATAAAGCCATAAGCTTATTGTAGTTTCGCTTCCTACTTAAAAATAGGATTGCTATCTTTTATAACAATTGTTACTTTTAGTTGTTAGATCGAGTGCAGATGCTAGGTATATTTCTCGATACAGAGACAAACGGCCTGAATCCTCAGTTTCACAAAATCATAGAGGTTGCATTTAAAATAGTGGACCTTGCAACCGGGACCATTCAAGAAGAATACCATACGATCATCCATTGGCCTTTTGAAGATTGGGAGAAAAGCGACCCAGAAAGCCTTCGCATTAATAATTTCACCTGGGAAGAAGTACAAGCAGGAAAATCGCCAGCCGTAACAGCTCAAGAGATCATTCAATGCTTTAATCGATGGAATATTCAAAGAAAAAAGGCTGTTTTTATTTGTCAAAACCCGTCTTTTGATCGCGTCTTCTTTTCACAGCTTATTTCTCCTGATACACAAGAACGTCTTCACTGGCCCTATCATTGGCTAGACCTCGCTTCCATGCACTGGGCCCTATCCATGGAAAAGGCAAAAACAAAGAACGGCCCTCTTCCTTGGGAAATTGGCGTCTCAAAAGACCTCATTGCCTCATTTCACAATCTCCCTCCAGAAGAAAAGCCCCACCGTGCTATGAATGGAGTTTCCCACTTACTACTTTGCTACAAGGCTGTTGTCGGCTACCCAAAACTGAAGACTATATAGTCATCATTCAAGCTGCCTGACATCGTTCTAATAGAGTTGTGATGTCTTGCTCAAGCGCTGCATAATTCTCAGATGTTGCTTTCTGAAGATACGCATTCACATCATGTTCCAAACGCACATTATGTTTATGAACACCTTGGCGCTCTAATTCATTCAGCGAAGCAACCATTAACGACACTACCTCCCGCATCGTAACAGCAATCCTCTTTCTCTCTTCTGAAGCCGCATCCTTATATTGATGTAAAACCTTACGAAAACGAAAGCAGCTTTGCTGCAGCTCTTGCTGATAATTTTTCTTAGATTTTGGTTGAGATGGCTGATTTCCTTCACCCACTTTTGTCATAATGAATCTCCTTTATATTTCGAAGAGGATTCTACAAAATCGATGAAAACCCTATTTTACCGACACCCTCTCAGAAGAACCTTCTATCTTTGTTCTATATAAGATGTACAGATTACTGCCAATAATTAAAGCAGCGCCTAGTACTGTGTATAGATCCGGCTTCTTCATCCACCAAAAACAATCAATGGCAATCACCCAAAAAAAACTCGAATAATCAATTGGAGCGAGCGTCGATCCTTGCGCAAAGCGCAGCGCTTGAACAATCGCATACTGTCCGCCCGCAGTCACAAGACCAATCATAAAAAAAGCACCCAAATCTTGCCAAGACATCGCCGTCCAATCGTTCAGGATAAACGGTAAACTCACCAAGACCATCATAAGATTCGGATAAATGGCAATCGCTAAACTGTGCTCTGTTGTCGCCAATTTTCGCATTAAAACTTTATTGAGAGCGCCAAGAAAAGCTCCGAAAAGAATCACGAATGCAGAAAATTCAAAAATACCATGGGTAATTCTCGTAGCAACCAAAACCCCAACAAGACCAACGAACACTGCAAACCATTTTTCTTTCCCTATTTTCTCCCTTAATAAAAAAGCACTTAAAAAAATCATAAAAAATGCAGAGGTATAGCCAAGAGCATAAACCGTCGTTAAAGAAGCGATAGAAAAGGCGTACATAAACGAATATGTGTAAGCAAGGCTGATAATCAACCGAGCTCCATGCCAACCGACAGCTTGAGTTCCTAATACTTGCTTAAAGCCCCCTTGAAAAAAAACAGCAATACAAAGAGGAATCAAACGCATAAAAGATCGTAAAAAACTCGTTTGATAGACCGAATAAATTTCAATAAAATGCTTGATAAAGGCATCCGAAATGCCATACAAAGCAATGCCAAGAATCATCAAGGAAACACCCAAAACCGAACGATTTTGCAATGTACGCGCCAAAATTATCTGAGAAACCATGCATCTAGGAGTTTATCATAAAATTACTTTTTTCTTGCATTTTTTTAAAAATCAACACAAATAGAAAAATATACCGAGAATGATTCAAGAATCAGTTTTTATACGAGATTGAAAGCTGCCGAATTTTCAAAAACGCAAAGTGCATAGTGTTAATCCAATACAATATACTTTACGTTTTTAAAAATTGGGCGCTTTAAACTTGTCTAAAAGCCGATTCTTGAATCATTTTCGGTATATACCGAGGAATGAGATGTTATGGGAAAAAATGTAATTATTGTCACCGGAAGCTGCGGACGTATAGGCACCGAAGTCGTTAAAAGACTAGGAGAAAAATATACCATTTTGGGCTTTGAGCTTCTCAAAGCGATTTACGCCTGTAAAAGCGAAGAACTCATCCCTGTAGATCTTTCATCCGATGAAAGCGTCCACCAAGCATTTACCCATATTAAAAATTTTTATGGAACCACTATCACAGCAGTCATTCACCTCGCCGCCTACTATAGCTTTTCTGAAAAACATTCAGAAAAATATGAAACCATCACCGTAAAAGGGACAGAAAGACTACTTAAAGCCCTACAAGGGTTTGAAGTCGAGCAATTTATATTTACAAGCACCATGCTCGTTCATAAACCCACAGAACCTGGCTGTTTGATTACGGAAGAATCTCCCGTCGTACCTAGTTGGGACTATCCTCTTTCCAAAGTACATACAGAAAAGGCCATCCATGAACTTCGGGGGAAAATTCCGACCGTTATCTTACGCGTAGCCGGGGTGTATGATGATGCGTGCCACTCCATTCCCATCAGCAACCAAATCCAAAGAATCTACGAACACAAACTAGAAGCTCGTCTGTTTGCAGGCAATGTCGACCACGGAGCCTCTTTTGTTCATATGACAGATCTTGTGGATGCCATTGAACTTGCTGTAGAAAAAAGAAAACAACTTCCAAAAGAGCTCACGCTTCTCATTGGAGAACCGACAACAATGAGCTACGATCAGCTTCAAAAAGAGATTTCCTGTCTTCTCTTTGGAAAAGAAATTAAAACATACAGTGTTCCCAAGTGGTTTGCAAAATTTGGAGCCTGGGTCAAATGCATCACAGCCTTCAAGAAAAAACCATTTATAAGACCTTGGATGGTCGATCTAGCAGATGATCATTACGAACTCAATATCTCGAAAGCACAGCGTTATTTGGACTGGACCCCCAAACATAGCCTTGAACAAACTCTCCCTATCATGATCAATGATTTACTAAAAAACCCAGCTCACTGGTACAAAATCAACCAATTGCAGACATCAAAACATGAAAAATAACACGCCTCCTGTCTGGATTTATTTCAGTTTTATTCTATTTGGTCTTTGGATCATCGCGTCTTTAGCTACGTTTTCCTTTCAAAATATGCCCTTACTGATCAGCGATCTCATTTGTTCTTTCGCCTTAATCTTTCTAGGGTTTCATGGAAGAAGACGTCCTTCAGCATCTCTTCTTTGGGTAGCAACAATCATCGGTATCTTTCTCCAATTTTCCCCTCTTGTATTCTGGGCTAGCGAAAGCGCATCATATCTCAACAATACTCTCATCGGATCGCTTGTTATCCTCTTCTCCGTCGTACTCTATCCACTCCCCAATCAAGTTCCAGACGAAGAACCAACAATTCCTCCGGGATGGACGTATAATCCTTCATCTTGGCCTCAAAGGCTTCCTATTGCTTTCTTTGCTTTCATATGCTGGATGATCTCCCGTTATCTAGCAGCGTATCAATTAGGATATATCGATTTTGTTTGGGATCCTTTTTTTATACCTGGGACAAAGGCTGTTTTAGAATCCAGCGTCTCACGCGCTTTCCCCGTATCAGATGCCGGGCTCGGCTCTTTTGCGTATACGCTAGAATTCATTGCTACATGCCAAGGCGGGAAAGCCCGCTGGAGAACATCTCCTTGGGGAGTCTTTCTCTTTGGAATTCTCGTTATCCCTGTTAGTTTAGTCAGCGTGATTCTCATTATTTTACAACCCGTCGTTGTGGGCTCTTGGTGCTTTCTTTGTCTCATTACTGCAATCTGCATGCTCTTGCCCATTCCTCTTGCAATCGATGAAGTCATCGCCTCTTGGCAATATCTAAAACAAAATAAAGACAAATCATTTCTCTCATTATTTTTCTTTGGAGGGCAATGTTCTCAAGCAAAGACGGATCAGAGGACGCCCAGTATGAATGCTCCTCTTTTAGATCTCTGCAAAGCCTCTTTGTGGGGAGTCACTTTCCCTTGGAATTTGATCCTCACTTCCTTCTTCGGAATCTTTCTTATGACCTATCCATCTCTTTTTTCTACACACGATTTCCTTTCCAAAATCGATCCTATTATAGGCGCTTTGATTACCGTGATTTCCGTTTTGTCTTTTGCAGAACATTTAAGAAAAGCAAGATGGATCAATCCCTTTCTTTGTTTCCTTCTAATCATCATCACAAGCTTCATTTTTCAAGATCTGCTATTTCACTATAGCATGGCCATTGTCATCACAATCCTCAGTCTTCGAAAAGGATCCATCAAAGAAACAATAGAGTATTAACAATGAATACCTTAAAAATCTTTCTCTGTAGACATGGGGAAACTGTATGGTCTTTATCAGGACAGCACACAAGCTTCACAGATATTCCTCTAACAGAACAAGGAAAAAAACAAGCCATCTCACTCAAGAAAAAAATAGAACTCATCTCTTTTGATGCTATCTTTAGCAGTCCTCTTCAAAGAGCGAAAACAACCTGCGAACTTGCAGGATTTTCAAAAGACATCATTTTAGAACCGAACGCCGTAGAATGGAATTATGGTGATTACGAAGGACTCACAAGTCAGCAAATCCTAAAACAAAACCCAAGATGGAATATCTTTGAAAATGGCGGGCCCAACGGAGAATCTCCCGAAGATGTCGCAAAAAGAGCCGATCTCATCATTGAAAGATTCTTACAATATCAAAGCAATGTTATCCTCTTTTCTCATGGTCATTTTCTTCGCGCATTGACTTCAAGATGGTTAAAACTTTCTACATCTTATGGAAAGTTTTTTAAACTCGACGTTGCATCCCTTTGTATTTTAGGGTTTGAAAAACAACAAAGAGTAATAGACCTCTGGAATTACAACAAATAAAAAACTACACATCCCAATTAATATAAGTTACGTTTATAATACAAAAGAAACAACCATTGTATTTAAATGAATATCTTACAATCAATAAATTTTATTCCAACGCCTCCTTACTGTCATCAAATTTTTAATATGTCTTTTACCCTATTACCCATACTCGGAGCCGCTCTTGGAACGTATCTATGGATGTCTTCCCAAGCGACAAAAAAAAGAACAATTGCAGGAAGAAAGATACATTCAGCAAATCAATCGTTACAATCAAAATGCAAAAACGCTAGCCACTGCTTACAAGGTGATTGCTCATCAAAAAGAAAGGCTTGCTCTACTTGAGAAAATACAATCAACAACAAAAAAAGAAAAAA
>CAYVDU010000104.1:0-5563 GCA_964450765.1 uncultured bacterium
ATTTTAGAGAGTCCTTATTTTGCAGCGGCCTTTGTTTTGACGGTATGTAATATTAGCACGCCATTGACTGTGTGTTGTATTGTCGGAATGGCGTTTGGGTTGATTTTGAAAATGGAACCGTAAGTGTTTCGTGACAAAATATCTTGAAAGATTTTGCGGCTATCATGGAGTTCGTTTCTTGAGTGATCGTTACTTGCATTGCGGCAATAGGGGCCTTTTCGCGATCGTTTGAATCTAAGCTGAGGTCTTTTCGCTTGTTTTGTCATGACTCCTTAGAGCAGTTTGAGGAGTGCTTTGCAAAATTCGGGGAGATCCGATGGGGTGCGGGAGGAGACGAGATTTCCGTCGACGACAACAGCTTGATCTGAGTATCGCGCTCCGGCATTTTCGAGATCGTCTTTGATGGCGCTAAAACCTGTTACGTGACGTCCCTTTAGAATTTTTGCGGAGATGGGGACCCAGCCGGCATGACAGATGAATGCAATGGGTTTTTTTCCTTGATCCATTTGCTGGACGGTTTGGAGGACTTTTGGATAGCGGCGGAGCTTGTCCGGCGCAAAGCCTCCGGGGATAACAAGGCCAGAGAATGTTTCTGGATGGATGTCATCAAAAGAGATATCGCTTTGGCAAGGATATCCATGTTTTCCAGGGTAGGTTTGTTTGGCGGAAGGTCCTGCAACGGTGGTTTTGAAGCCCGCTTCTTCAAGTCGTATTTTAGGGTACCACAGCTCTAGGTCTTCGTAGAGTTCATGGACAAAAATGAGGACGGATTTCATAGAATGCTCCCTGTTGATTTGAATTTTCTTATTTTGCTGGATTATTGCATAGTAGAGATATGAATGTGAGATGTTCTTTCGGGTTGATGGCTGGAGCCGTTGTATTAGGTGGTGTTGCCGTTTTAGGGATGCCGATGGCCTCCGTTGCCAAGGTGGGCTCTATTGCCTTGGGTATGTTTGGGATTCTAAGTTTTGTCAATCAAAAGATGTTAGTGCGAGATCATCCGTTAGCTCGTGTCATTTGTTGGATTCATTCTCTGGCATTGGAGTGCGTTGCCCTTTTGGGAGCGATTTGTTTGAAGCCCTTTTGTTACTTTTCTGCAAGAAGGGTGGCTTATCCAAAGGAGATGGAGACGCCCATTTTATTAGTGCACGGGTATCTTCATGATGCAAGTGCATGGGTGTATCAGAAGAAAAAATTGGCTAAGGCGGGATTTGGGCCTGTATATGCGATGAACTTGCGTCATCCTTTTTCTTCGATTGAGCGACTTGCACAGCAGGTGAGAGAAAAAGCTGCGCAGATTGAAAAGATAACGGGCAGATCTGATTTGATCTTGATTGGGCATTCCATGGGAGGACTTGTAAGTTCTTGGTATGCAACGCAGTTGGCGCCCCAGGGCAAGGTCAAGGATGTGATTACGATAGGATCCCCTTTCTTTGGGACTCATCTAGCAAAGATTGGCATAGGTTCGAATGCCAAAGAAATGCAAAGAGGATCCCCGTTCTTAAATGATTTGCAAGAAGCGATGTCTAGGAAGAGTGAAATGCGATTTTCTCACATTGCTAGTTCTACAGATGAGGTCATCATTCCTGCGGATTCTGCGATTTTACCGGGAGCTTCTAGAACTTTAATGCTAGATGACGTAGGTCATGTTGCTTTACTGTATTCTCCAAGAGTGTTTCAGCAGATTCGAGAATGGATCAGCTAATCGACACTTGTTCTCCTTCGATGAGAATTTGGATCCATAGATCTCTTGGGCTGATGGTGACGACTTCTTCATGAGAAATGGTGCGAGGCCAGATGATTTTATCTTTTTCAACGGTCCAGCGAAGGATGTAGTTGCCGGGAGGAAGTTGAAAGCTTGCTGAGGCTCGCTTACCCAAAATATCTCTTGGTTTCATGGGGATTTCTTGCCCATTAAAGGTGACGTTGCGGATTTGTACGCCCGCAAGATCGGAACTATCTCGAACAAGCACTTCCACACGGACAAATGAACTGTTGTCAATAGACGAAGAAGTGGGGCCCATATATGTATTTTGTACAAGAAGGCCTTGCGTATTGGGTGTATCAAGATGCTTTGAGAAATAAAACAAAAGGTTGCACATCACGAGAGTTGTTCCCAAAATAAAAAGGGAATGAAGAAAGTGGCGCTCTTTCATAGTTTTTTTGAGTCTGTCATTTGTGGTTGATATCAAGGATTTTGATTTGTTTCAACGAATTTTTTGACTTCAAATGAGTGGCAAGTCAGACGGAAATATGCCGAAAAAGGTTCAAGAATCGGGTTTTAGACGAGATTGAAAGCTGTCAAATTTTCAAGAACGTAAAGCAGGTAGTATTCATGCAATACAATCTGCTTTGCGTTCTTGGAAATTTGGCGCTTTGAACTCGCCTAAAACCCGATTCTTGAATCATTTTCGGTATACATTGGTGTTATTTCAGTGGTTTTCGATAGAATGCTCTCTACTTTTTGAATCATGGTTGGATTATGTCTGTTGGTAGTGTATCGAATACGGCTTCTTTGGATGCGCCTGTTGTAGCAAAAACTTCAATTGTTAAAGACTTTTGGAAATCTCGATCTCTAGAAAGAGATTTGCAAGGGCTTTCTTCGGAGCAACTGCATCAATGGATTCAAGATGCGGTTTCTGTACTGCCTATGCGCTCAGAATCTTTTCTGGCGTTGGAAAGGATGTCTAAGGCGATTTCTTGGAAAGCGCTAGAACAGGCAATTGGTGTGAATGATGTTGTATTCCAAGCGCTTTTGTCAGGGTTGCATGATCAGATGCATTCTTTGATACAGACGGAACTTCCTTGCAAAAGAGGCTCTTTTAAGGGGCGCGTTGTTGATTGGGTGAGCGCATGGCCCCAGGTTTTGGATAATTTTTTAAATGCGTTTGGCATATTGGATTTTTTCCAGATGTCAGACAATCCGGATCAAATTGAGCATAAAAGAACTAAACTTTTGACTGTATTTCCTTTGATATCGATTGCAACGGTCGGGTTTGTGTCGGGAGTGAGCGTTGTGTCCGGTGCGATGATTTCTGTGGGCGGGTGTGTTTTATTAGCCTTGCTTAGCTATCTTCATTCGCAATTTCGTTCTTTCCCAAAATCTTTGCCTAAGGCGGAAAATTGGACTGAGAAATGTAGGCAAGGCGATTTAGATACTGTGGCGATACGTAGGCCTATTGTTGATGAAATTGCAAGAGGGTTGAATGTAGGCCGCAAGATGCGTCAATTTGTCATGTTGACCGGCAAGTCCGGCGCAGGGAAGACGGAAGTTGTGAAAAGTCTGGTACATGCTCTGGAAAGAGGAGTGTATCCGGAGTTAAAGGGGAAGACGGTTTTTTATGTGAATATGGCCAATTTGCTCAATAACACAGAATCGAATATTCCAGGAAATAGGATTTTTTCTTATTTGAGTGATTTGATGGGACGTCATCGAGATCGTATTATTTTGGTCATTGATGGAATTGAATTGGCGTATCACCCCGATATCGAATCTCTTTTAGGCGATCAGCTCAAAGCGATGATGGATTTTCCTGATGAAAAATTTCCTTATGTTGTTGGCATTACGACAGGACACAATCGCTTGATGAAAACCTCATCGCGTTATCAAAGTTTAGCTGCTAGATCTTTGCAAGTACAGGTGGATGATTTAAAGGACCATGAGATGCTTGAGCTTTTACAATGTTCATTGATGAAGTTAGCGCCTCATGTGACAGTGGAAGCTCCCGGGTTGGATGTGCTTGTTCAAAAGATCAAGCAGGTATTTGGAAATCGCGTTTGCATGCCGGCTGTTGCATTATCTATTTTGGCGCGTTGTATCCATAAATTAGAGGGCTCTCAGTTGAAACTGTTTAGTGAAAAAATTCATAAGCAGCGTAACACAATACAACATCTTTATAGAGAAAGAATGTTAAAACTCCCTGACGATGTATTGCGACTCACGCTTGAACAAAGTGGAGTTGCTATGGAAAAAGAATTGAAGGCATTGGAGCAGGAATTTTTAGCGGTTCAGCAACAAATGAGCGATCTTCAATCGGCTCGCTGTGTTTTATTCGAGATGAAAAAAGCCCTTTTCAAGATCGCATCGGAAGGAGTTTCTATCAGTGACAAACAAAAGGTCTTGTTTGTATTGCTGGGACTTTATTGGGCGCCTCTTACTAAGCACAGATTGCAACAAGAAAGTGCCCGTTTGGGTGTGGCTTTCGAGATTGATGCGCCTTTGATCGATGAAGCGATTCGAGAAGAGTTGAGTGTTTTTCGTCCGAATGCACATTAGACCTCTATCAAAAACAAGTGCTTTTCAACAGGACCGGGTATGCCGATTCTTCAATCATCTTCGGTATATCCAAACATAAAAAACAGGATATGCATGATCGCAAGCGGCAGGATAAATAAGATGATCATTTATCTTATTTATCCTGCCGCTTGCGATCATGCATATCCTGTTTTCTTGTCCTGTATATAGCGAATGCCAAATCCAAGAAATCAATTCGTTTATCTTGAGTAGAGGATCTGTTTTCTTGCGATGAGATTGTAGATTGTAAGTCCAATGAAAATAGGGTAGCACACCTCTAACACAGGGCTTAAAAAGCGAGCGATGCCTTGAAATTCTAAGGTTGTAATCAAAAATGTGAGAAATAAAGAGGCTATGAGAACAGGGACGTAGCCTATTTTTTCTTGCAGAACTTCTTTATGGATAAAGTTGACAAATGCAGCAACAAGTGCAATCGCAGTGGTCAAGCATGCAATGGTGACTGTGATCCCTACAATCAGTCCTCCTTGAGGACCCAATACATGAATGGCGATGGCTCCTAGCAGCTTATCTGTTGACACTCCTTTGAGGATGTCTCCGTGGAAATACGCAATCTCTGCAAAGCCAAAGTAAATCACGGTCAGTAAAATAGCTGCTAAAATACTGGCTTGCATGAGGAAAGAAGAATTTGAAGTTTGTGTGTTTTTCTTGAGTGAAACTAATACAAGAGGAGCAAAAAAGAAAGCGGCCAAAAGATCCATCGTGTTGTAGCCTTCTTTAAGCCCAAAGACAATGGGTTCAAGAGTGGATTCATGGATAGAGGAGATTTCGGGGGTAGGACCATAGATCCATCCTTGGATGATGATCCAGGCTAATAAAGAGACTTTTAAAGGAGATAGAATATATCCGAGCATCGATAACAGATTTCCCGGTCGAAAGACGAAGAAAAAAATAACAAGACAAGAGAGAATCCCAAAAAAGACAAGAGAGATGTTTGGAAAAGATAGATTTAAAGTGGAATAGGCAAGGCTCAAGCAGCGAGGAGCGCAGCCAAGAGGCCCTAGAAGAGTGATCGTAAAAAGCGCCAGACAAAAGCCAGGGATTTTCCCAATGCGGCCAAAAAAATGTTGCACTTGTCCTTTGTAAAGGATCATCGCTAAAAATCCGGCAAAGGGAACAATCACAGCCGTGATTATAAATCCAATGAGAGCAAGGGGAGTTTTGTCGAGAAAGGAAGCTCCAATGGCGAGTGGAAATACAATGTTGCCGGCGCCAAAAAACATAGCGAAAATGGCCAAACTTGCCGCAAAA
>CAYVDU010000105.1:0-5563 GCA_964450765.1 uncultured bacterium
TTCGACAGCTTTCGCGCCAGCCAAAATGTGTAATTTTAAATTCAATCGACTATATCTTTCTTATCCTGCCGCTTGCGATCATGCAAATCCTGTTTCCTTTTAACGTAAGTCTATTATCCCTTCATAGACCAGACGGCTTGTCGAAGAAGAAAATCGATTTTATCGAGTCTGACTAAAATTTCTTGGCCGATCGTGAATGTTTTACCAGTTCGTCGTCCTCTAAATGCCATTTTGTTTTGATTGTATTCAAAGTAGTCATTGCCAATTTCTGAGATGTGGAAAGACCCTTCTAAATCAAACTCTTTGACCTCAAAGAAGAGGGCGAATGGTTTAACCTTCGTTATGATGGCCGGATACAAAATGGATGAATCTTCTCGGAAAGATTTTTCTGCAAGGCGCAACTTTTTGAGTTGTTTAACAGAGCTTTCAGCTCGGAAAGAAACCCTTTCTTTGTCTGAGCAGGCGCTTGCAACTTCTTGAAGATTGGTGTCTTTCGGCAGTTCATTGAACAAAAGTCTTTGAATAATGAGGTCTGTATAGCGCCGGATAGGGCTTGTGAAATGGCAATAGTGTTCTAAAGCAAGTCCATAGTGGCCAATGTTGTCTGGTGAATAGGCGGCCAGGCGCATGCTTCGGATGAATCCTACAGAGAGCTGAGGTAGAAAAGGAGATCCTTTGGCTTCTTTGAAAAGATGCTGAATGTCTTGATGTGTTGGTTTTGGTGGCAGGTGGAACCCTAGCGATCTTGCAAAGGTGTAGAAGTCATCGAAAGATTCATTAGCGGGTTCTTCGTGAATGCGGTAAATGAGACTTTTGCCTTGGTTATTGAGATGAATAGCGACAATTTCATTCGCTTTGAGCATGAATTCTTCGATCATTTGATGCGTGATGTCATATTCGACAGTATCAATACGAAGAGGGTCTCCCTTTGGGTCGACAATAATGACATGATCCGGCATGGAAAAATCAATACTTCCCCTTTCCATCCTTTTTTGTTTGAGTACATGACAAAACTCAACCATTCGTTTTAAAAGAGATGCGTGTTTGCTTTTCTTTTTCTTTTGGATCACTTCAAAAGCTTCTTGATAGGTAAATCGTTTGGCGCTTTTGATGGCGCTACGAACAACCTCCCATTTGAGGATATTTCCAAGGGGATCAAATTCAGCAAGAACGGATTGCGTTAAGCGGATGACTTTGGGTTTAAGGCTGCAAAGCTCGTTGGAAAGAGCTTCGGGAAGCATTGGTACGCATTGCCCAGGAAAATAGGTTGAATTACATCTTGTAAAAGCTTCTGCGTCTAGATGCATGCCGGGTTTTACATAGTGAGCCACGTCTGCGATATGGACTCCTAAATGAAAATGCCCTTTGTCATCTTTTGTAAGGGTGATCGCATCATCAAAATCGCGCGCTGTTTCAGGATCAATCGTAACACATTCCCACGCTGTGAGATCCAGGCGATCTTTCATTTGATCAGGGCCTATCTTTTTTCCATAACTTTTGGCCTCATCAATCGCTTCTTTAGTAAATCCGTCGGGTAGTTCAAATTCTTCGATGGCAGCTGGGATATCAATGCTGCTGTCTTGGATGTTGCCAAGATATCGATCTAGAGTGGCTTCTACTTCCTGATTTTGGCCTTTCCATTGTGTTACTTTGCAGATAATTCGATCGCCCTCTTTTAAGGGTTTTTTTGAAAAGACATTCACTCTTTTCTCAGGTCCGAGCAAAGGGGAAAAGGCGCGGTATTGGTTTTGGTCTTTTGAGATAATGGTGCAGGCTAGGTGAGACTTGCTTCTTTTAAGGATAGCAACGACTTTGCCTTCGGGTCCTTTCGTTGAGACAATAGGATTGATGGCAATCTCGACAACGTCCGCATCCACGGCACCCATTGTGCAATGTCTTGGAATAAAGACATCCGGGCCCGGAGGATTGGGAACGAATCCGAATCCTTTTTTAGGATGTATGCTGATAGCGCCTTGAGCGAGATTCTCTTTCTTAGGAGGAGGTTTTCTTGGTGAGCGTCTTTTTTTCTTATTCATCTAAAGGGCCATCATAGGGAAGATGGAATAATAGGACAAGAGATGGCCGCTAAAGAATCTATTATTTTTAAAAAAATGTCTAATATCCGTGAGAGCTCCCGCATCCGCAAGCAGATTTCACGTTAGGATTGGAAATTTTAAACCCAGCTCCATTTAAACCGTCCACATAATCGATCACAGAGCCTAGAAGGCGCTGAAATGACTTAGTGTGAATGTGGATTTGAATGCCTTCAGATTGAATAGTAACATCTTCTAAACGAGGTTTTTCTGAAAAATCAAGAAAATATTCGAATCCGCTGCATCCGGCCGCTTTTTCTCCGAAACGAAGACCCCAGCCTGTTTTCCCTTCTTCTTCGAGAATTTTAGCGAATTTTTGAGCGGCTTTTGGAGTGATGGTAATGGTTGTTGGATCCTCTTTTTCCTCTAAAACGGTATTGAGCCGCTCGATGAGATCCATCATTTCATCTTCTGTCATTCCATGTCCAAGAGTGCCAGCTTCAATCGTTTCCCAAGTTGCTGCAGAGCAACCGACGCAGTGAAGACCGCTATTGGTCATTTCTTGAGCCAATTTTTGGCTTTTGTGAGGAAATACTTTAAAGATTTCCTCGATTGTCATTTCTTTGTGAATTTTTTGTGTCATATATACTTAAAACTTTAATTTTACGTTGCCGCACTTGATTTTGCATTGGCATGCAAGGCGCTCGCAATCGAGCTCTCCAAGAAAATCGGCTTCAGCTTGGTTAAATTCAGAGAGGTTTTCCATCCCGTCGACAACTTCAACGACGCATGTTCCGCAAACCCCTTCTGTGCATGCAAAAGGAACCCCTGCTTGTTCGCAGGCCTCTGTGATGGGAGATCCATCAGGGAGGTCGAATTCTTCGTCGGTGTCTTCAAAAATAATTTTTGCCATAAAAATAAATTCAATACGTTCTTGTGCAAGGTTTAAAGACTGTATCTCTTTTTGGAAAAAAATGCAATGTTGTCCATCTCAAAAACATTTTTTGAGATGGACTTTTGTGTGATTAATCTTGGATGTTTTGTAAAGAATTTTCTCGAATCAGCTCTTCTGCAGAGCTTTTGAGCGTCGCGATTCCTTCTGAGAACCCGCATTCTATCAAAAGATTATTTAAATAGGAGAGCTCTGTTTCTAAAAAATCAATACGACTTTCTAGAAAAGCCATTTTATTGTTGTTATTCATGACTTTCTCTTTGTTTATTATTAATATTAAATTTTAATTACACTTATATTTTACCATATTAATGATTAATGCATCAATTGTGTGTTATTTTTTTGTCAACTTTTTGTTTTATATCTAATACGCTTTAATTTAATTAATTATAATTATGTTTGTTATTGTTTTTATTTTTTATATTGTTTATTATTTTTATTAAATTAACTTAGATTTTTATAATAAAAACAAAATACAAATTAAATAATAAGAGGTAATATTATGACATTCTCTATAGAAGCTCATGCGAGCAAGCATGTAGATGTTACAACGGCTGGAGCAGCTGTTTTAAGAGGAATAGGATCCGGTGTTAAATCTGTCGCTAAAGGGGCAGTCACTACATTAGTAGCAAATCATGTAGCAACTCAGTTAAAAAATCTATTCCAAGCAATCAGAGATTTTTCAGATTTAGAGAATGGCAAGCAATTTAATGCAGCTAACGATAAGGCTAAATCGGTTGAAGAAAAGCGGGCGTCAGTTCATGCGCGTATTATTTCTATTCTTCCCAAAAGTGCTATCGAAGGGGATCGAGGCCAGTTAATTCAAAGGATTAGAACATCGTTTGAAAAGATGGTAGCGTCAGATGCTTCTTGTCAGACTACGAAAAACGGCGGAATTTCAAGAGATGAATTTTTTGCAACGGAAATGGATCTCCTAGAAGCTTCTTTAGATGCTCATTTGGTAGAAGCTGGCGAAGCTCAGACGAAGGGTTCTAAAGGCTCTGCAGCTGCTGCTGAAAAGACAGTAAGTCCAGAGGAAGCTAAGAAACAATTAGAATTAGCTCAAAGACACCTTGACTTATGTGATATTGCCAGACGCAAGGCTGAAGTTCGTTTTAGAAAAGAAGCTGATAAGATGGGCTTGACAGGTGATGAGAAGACTGAATTTGTACAAAAACAATTAGATTCGGGTAAATTCGGTTCTAGATCTCCTAATAAACAAGTCAAAGATGCTAAAGCTGAAGTGGAGCGTTTGCAGGAAATTGTTGGAGAACCTGTTGTTCTTGATGAAGCAAGGGCTAAGCTTGCCGCTGAACATGCGGAAGGTGCTTTAGAAATTTGCAGCAGTCTAGAAAACGAGCATGCAATCCTTTCATTGATGTTTGCAGAATTGAATGGTCGCGCTGGTGTAGAAGCTCTTCAGCAAGAACTTCTCAGCAGAATGGCGTCGGTTCGAGATCAAATGGCGCAGATTGGAACTCAAACTAAAGCTGTAGGTGATAGCTTAAATGAATTGAATGCGGTCTACAGTAAAATGCCGGCTTCTATATCCGATGAAGACAAGGCTAAAGCTCTTAAAGCTGCTGAAGAAGCTCACGAAGCTGCTAAAGCTTTTGCTGCACAAGAAGCTGCTGATGCGCGAAACGATCGTATGAAAGGGCTCGCTGCTAAAGCGTTCATTGCTGCTTTCTTTGCTTATGTTACTCATTGCGCCGTTATAGAAAATAAAGGTAGCTGGAGTGCTCTTGGTAACGATGTGAAAGACTTTGCTGTAGCTTTCCCAGGTAACGCTAGAGCAGTGTTCGATAGAATTGTCGAGGCTGCACCTCTTTATGTTGAAAGCTTTGTAGGAGCTGTGCGTAATTTAGGTTCAGTGGATTACTCTGCTCGAACACAAGAATTGCTTGAATCGGCTCGTAATTCTGAATTGGGTCAAGCGATTGGATCAGGATTGAGTCAGGTTGTTGACTTCGGATCCCGATTCATCAGCGCCTATGCAGCGCCTGTAGTGATGATGGGAGTGAATTATTTCCGACGTCAAGACGCAGCGGCAGAGATCCCGGTTGCTTCTACTACGGTAGCATCGTCAGACGAACAGATAGTTCCAGCTGATGTATTGTTGCATGCTAAAGAAGAGCAGCAAGTGGTAACTCCGATTATTGCAGAAGAGCAGCAAGTACAAGCTCCGATTGTTACAGAAGAGCAGCAAGTACAAGCTCCGATTGTTACAGAAGGTAATGAAGGATCGAATGATCCTGCGACAGCTGCTGCTGTAAGCGGCCTCTAAGTGCAATGACTCTATGAGAAATTAAAATTTCTCATAGTTTAGTACAAAAAGACCATACTTTAAAAAGTATGGTCTTTTTTTTGTTTCTGAATGATCAATGATGAGTTTTGGTAAAGTGCGAAGGCTGCCGAATTTCAACGATTGTAAGTAGCATTGTATAGTGGATATAATGCTACTCCGTTTGCAATCGTTGATTTTTGACAGCTTTGACGTGCTGCAATGCAACGTTTTTCATAAATATAGTGGTTTCAATGAAAAATTGCATAGTTTGGCTGTGCCAAAGCGCCGAAT
>CAYVDU010000106.1:0-5527 GCA_964450765.1 uncultured bacterium
GATGTAGGTGGATATGTAAAAGATGCAAAAAAGGCTGTTGCTCAAAGTTTGAAATTGCCTACAGGATATTACCTTAAATGGACAGGCCAGTATGAGTTCTTAGAGAGAATTCAAGCTTTGATGAAAGTTGTTGTCCCTCTCACTCTAATCATCATTGCCATTGTTCTTTATCTCAATTTCAGAGGGATCGCTCAAACACTAATCGTTATGCTATCAGTTCCTTTTGCTGCATTCGGAGCCATCTGGCTCCTGTTCTCTGTGAGTTATAACACCTCTGTCGCAGTTTGGGTTGGCATGATTGCGCTTCTCGGCACAGCCGCAGAGACAACAGCCATTATGGTTGTTTATCTCGATGAAGGGTTTAAAAAATGGACAGAAGAGGGGCGGATAAACTCCCAAGAAGATCTATTAACCATGACGGTTGAGCATGGGGCCTCTAGAGTAAGGCCTTTAATTATGGCCGTAGCTCTTAATATTTTTGGACTGCTTCCTATCATGTGGAGCGGAGGAGTCGGATCTGACATTGCTAAGCGTATTGCAGCACCTTTATGGGGAGGGCTCGTTTCATTGACCCTTCTCACTTTATTAGTGGTCCCTGCAATTTATGTCATTTGGAGAAGTATTCAATTTCGACACACTAAATCTGTGTCTAAACAAGTTTGATATTTGGAGGGGAAGAAAATGAGAACTCAAAAATTGGCAGCAGTTGTCGTTATGACAGTAGCAGGCTTTTTTACATCAGTAAGCGCTTTAGATTCTCAAACTGCGGAGGTCCAATTGATTTCCAAGGGTGGCCCGACACAACCATATCATAGTAAAGCAATGAGGGAAAAATGCCATGGATTGTCAAAAGACATGTATGAGTTTGGGGCTTTATTAAACGAATCCAATCAAAAAATGTTCTGCGCCAGATTTACTGATGAGCAACGAAAAAAAGCAATGCAAATGGCGAGTGAAAAAGGATGGACTGGCAGCCCAAAAATGACGCCCGATCAAGCAGTCGAAAAAATTGCAAAGGAAATAAACAGCAATACTGAGAAGAAGGAGTAGTAATAAATGAAATATTTACGTGCTGAAATGATCTTCTCTTCAAGAAATCTGATAGTATTTTTTGCGGTAATAAATACTGTATGCTTTGCTGTCAATGTTCCATATGAAAGGCACAATTATAGAGAAGAATGCCGTGATTTGCCCATGCATGTGCGAAGATTTACCGATAAGTTGAATGAAGCAAATCTAAAAATATTTTGCAGCCAGTTTACTAATGATCAGCGAGAAAAGGCAATGCAAATGGCTAATCAGAAGGACAAAAATGGCAATTTTGTGATGACTCCTGATGAAGCGGTCGAGAAAGTTGCAAGAAGTGGCAAATAAAGAATCTTCTAATTGGGATCAATATTTATTGGCTATCTTAAAAAATTCTCTCACTTCAGAACAAGCCTGCACAGCTTTAGAGAGAAGTCTTTTTTGTGCTTGCTCTAATTGAGAATTATATTTCTTTTTTTCACCCTGGCCATGGTTGAAGATCAATGAATGGGCCTGTTGTTGTAAATCCTTCTGGCTGCATCTCTGAAGACACTCCCATCAGAAGATTAGAATAGGTCCACCAAACTTTTAGCTTTGCTCTTTGAACAATGGCATGGGCTTCTCGCCGGATAGCTTCGATATCTAATCGGTTTTCGACGGCTGCCAGCTCCATTTGATATAAATCTGATAGATCAGGTTCTTTGTCTCCATCGAGCTCTTTAGCCATTTTCCAAAAGACTTCTTTCCCAAAAAGACCTAAGGCTCGATTCATTTTTTCTCTCGCAGCTTCAAGAGCTTTCCCATATCGAAAAACAGGAGAGAAAAACAAGGAAATACTTAAAAATAATTTTAAAATCTGGTGTATACTGCTTGTATAAAAAGTGAAAAGGTCATATTTTCAAGAAAGACTTTCGTTTACAAACAAAGGAGCCTTATATGAAAAAGATTTTTCTAGCTTTTATGGCAGTTAGCCTGGGACTCATTTCTTTTGCCTCTGCTAAAGATTGCGGCTGCAAAGGATCAGCTGAGAAATGCACTTGCACTGAATGTCATTGCCCCTCATGTAAGTAAGATCAGAAATAGCATAGGATGTTAAATGAGAATTCAAAAGATCATAAGCCTCATTGCGATGGCCTCCTGTAGTTATTTTGGCTCTGTGTATGCGAAAAATTCTCAAGATTTAGACGGGATTGTAGCAGCCAGCCCCCCTTATGAAAGACATCATTACAAGAAAGAGTGTAAGAACTTTTCAGAAGAGACAAAAAGATTTTCTGACAAGTTGAACGATTCCAACTTAAAGATATTTTGTGAGGACTTTAACGATACGCAGCGACAGCAAGCGATGCAAATGGCTAGTCAAAAAGGTATGAATATGACGCCTGATCAAGCTGTTGAGATGGTTTCTAAGAACAAGAAATAAGCAGACTAAAACACATCTCGCGGAGTCCCTATAAAACTCACTCAAGATAATAAATTTCGTTGGCTGATATTTTCCTTATTGATCGTTGGAGTATTTGAGGCTTTATCTCTTTCAGGCCTTCACTTTCCGACATTTTTTGCTTTTCCATTTTTCTTGCTGATTATTCTTTTAATAGGTCACGCAACGCTTATTGATGGAGTAAAGGCTTTATTTCATCTCAATTTTAAAAGCATTAATTTATTAATAGTACTCGCCTCAATAGGTGCTTTTTATCTAGAGAAATATATCGAAGCAGCCATCGTCATCGTCTTATTCAATCTCGCTGAGAAACTAGAAGAGTATGGCATCGCAACAAGCAAGGCAGCCTTGAGTTCTTTGGCTGAAAGAATGCCCAAAACAGCTTTCATTAAAAAGCTTGGCCGTGCCGTCCCAGTTGAGGAAGTCAATATCGATGAGGTGATCATCGTGAAACCAGGCGAGATGATTCCTATGGATGGCGTTGTAACCACAGGGTTTACAGCTGTAGATGAGGCGGCAATTACGGGAGAGCCTATCCCCAAAGATAAAATGGTAGGAGACTCAGTTTTTGCCGGAACTTTAAATAAGCAAGGGTATATCGAAGTCAAAGTAAGCAAGCAGGCTAAGAATACGACTTTAGCAAAAATTCAAGAAATCACCCTCCAGGCATTTCAACAAAAAGCTCAAACGCACAAGTTTATCGAGGTGTTTTCTTCTTATTATACCCCCGCTATTGTCGCTTTAGCCTTCGTTTGGATGGTGATTCCTCCTTACTTTTTCTCCGTGCCTTTTCAACAGAGTTTGCAAGAAGCTCTCTCTTTGCTTGTGATTGCATGCCCCTGCGCATTAGTGATTTCAACTCCTGTTTCTATCTATTCTGCTATCGGAAACGCTGCTAAAAAGGGCATTTTAATCAAAGGAGGTAGGTATCTTGAAGCTATTGGAAAGATCAAAGCCATCGCCTTGGATAAAACCCGTACCTTGACATTTGGAGATCCTGTCGTCACCGATGTAATCCCATTTGGCACCCAGACAAAGGAGCATCTCTTAAGTTGCGCAGCTGGCATTGAAAGTCAATCAGAGCACCCCTTAGCACAGAGCATCGTTCAAGCAGCCCAAGAGGAAAATCTAGCCCTACATCCCATCGAAAATTTTCAAATTAAAGTGGGCAAAGGAGCGCAGGCAGATTGTTTGGTTTGTGATGACAAACACCATTGTATAGGAAAATTAGAATTTATTTTAGAAGAGCATCATGTTTCAGATGAGGTCAGACATAAGATTGATTTATTGCAGAATGAGGGCAAAACAGCGATTGTCATTTGTACCCGAAAAGAGGTCGAAGGTATTATTGGGCTACAAGATCGCGTTCGGCCAGAAAGCAAACAAGTCATAGAAGAGATTAGAAAGATGGGAATTACTCCCATCATGTTGACAGGAGACCATCGAACATCTGCTCTTGCTGTTGCTCAAAAGATAGGGATTGATGATGTTAAAGCAAATCTACTTCCAGAGGATAAAGCACAAGCGATCAAAGAGCTTTTGGTCAAATATACGACTGTCGCCATGGTGGGAGATGGGATCAATGATGCCCCCGCCTTAGCACTTTCCAATGTAGGCATTACCATGAGCGAATTAGGAAGTGATACGGCAATAGAGGCTGCCTCGATTGTTATTCTCAGTGACCATTTGAATCGCCTTCCCTTTCTCATACGCTTAGGAAGAAAAGGCATTCAGACAATTCGTATCAATATCGTTTTGGCTATCTCTATAAAGCTCATTTTTATCCTCTTGGCCTTAACAGGAAAGAGCAATTTAGCTCTAGCGATCTTTGCCGATGTGGGTGTCACCATGATCGTCATTCTTCATAGTTTTCGATTATCAAAGATACAATAGAAAAGACAAGAAAATATGTAATAATATTATCCAAGGCGTTTAACCTTTAAATGCGTATGATAAATGATAAGGCCAGCCATGAAACATGAATCTGATTGTTGCTCCTCTTCTCATCCCACTCCCTCTAAAGGTACAAATAACACTAAACTCTCCGGCTTACCTGTTGAATATACCTGTCCTATGCATCCTCAAATCGTGCAGCCTAAACCAGGAAGCTGTCCCATTTGCGGAATGGCTTTAGAGCCAAAAACTTTTACGGCTGAAAAAGAAGAAAATATAGAGTTAAAGGAGATGACTCGGCGTTTCTGGTTAGGTCTCTTCTTAACGCTACCCATCTTGTTTTTTACTATGGTAGGACCTCTGTTCTCATTCAATTTCTCGTCTGTTGCTAGCACCTGGATTCAAGCAGCGCTTGCAACACCGGTCGTTATCTGGGGTGGATGGCCGTTTTTTACCCGTGGTTATAGCTCTATTATTAACCGAAGTTTAAATATGTTCACTTTGATCAGCATAGGGGTAGGAGCAGCCTACCTCTATAGCATGATTGCTGCATTCTGGCCTTCGATCTTTCCTCCATCCTTTCAGGATCAAAGCAATCAAATCCCAGTCTATTTTGAGGCAGCTAGCGTGATTACTGTCTTAGTTCTTTTAGGACAGGTCTTAGAGCTACGAGCTAGAGATAGAACAAGCCATGCAATTCGAGCTCTTCTCAATCTGGCACCTAAGACAGCAAGGGTCATTTTAGAGGATAAAAGCGAGAAGGACATCCCCCTTGAAGAGGTTAAAAAGGGAGATACGTTACGTGTAAGACCTGGCGAAAAAGTTCCAACTGATGGAATCGTTCTTGAAGGAAGTAGTTCCATAGACGAGTCTATGATCACTGGGGAACCTTTTCCTGTAACTAAACATGTTGCTGACAAGGTAACAGGGGCTACTTTGAACGGCAGCGGCAGTTTTATCATGCGAGCTGAACGGGTGGGCAGTGAGACATTACTTTCCAGGATTATTCAAATGGTGAGCGATGCACAACGCAGCCGTGCTCCTATCCAGAAACTTGCCGATCTTGTCTCTTCTTATTTTGTCCCTGCTGTTGTGGGTATAGCCATTTTCACATTTATCATCTGGGGACTTATGGGTCCTTCTCCTGCTTTTGCCCATGCCCTCATCAAT
>CAYVDU010000107.1:0-2807 GCA_964450765.1 uncultured bacterium
TTCATCTGGTAAAAAGAACTCTTGGAAAAACGATTTCCTGAAGACACTCCGCTTGCTTCCACTTTCCCATCAAAATGAATAAATGGAATATGCTCTAAGGTTTGAAACCACGAAGGATCTTGAAGATCTCGAATTTCTTTACCCTCTGCATCTACGCCATAGATCTTGCCCCCATAAAAATACAGAGTATCTCCCGGTTTCCCAAGCAAACGTTTTACAAACTGTTTTTTCCCAGGGAAAATTCCAAAATACATCGTATCTGAATCTGCAATATCCATGTTCTCGCCTGTGAACACAACAACGCTCCCCCTCTTCACAAGAGATGGATCAAAATAAAAATGATCCGTTTTTAAAGGAACATTCAAACCAAAATCTGTCTTCGAAACAACAAGCAAATCGCTTTCTTTCAATGTCGGACGCATAGATCCCGTAGGAATCGTATAAAGCTCAAACCACGTTTGACGAATAATAATCGCAACCACAAGCGCAAAGGCCAAAGATCCCAAAAAACGAGAGAGTTTATTCAAAAAAGTCTGAGGCATCCAACGATTCGCAGCATCTTGAAGAAGATCTACATAAAAACACGCCTGAGCCACATCTTTCACTTCAATGGAATCCCGAAGACCCACCAAAGACCTTTCCAAGTCTTTTTGCGCAACCTGGCCTAAACTCTCTTTCTTTTGAGAATAAAGCTTACTAATCCAACGAAATTTTTTCTTCGCTCTTCGCAAAAGTAGAAAGTTCTTAAACATCAAAATACCAAAGCAAAATTTTCAAAAACAACCAAGCCTTAAAGACACGAATAGAACTTGGATGACTCATGAAGAATAAACAAGAAAATCTCTTCTCTCAAGGCAAAACTTAAAAACAAAAAAATTTCCACTTTAAGTGATTGGAGGTCAAAAGATAAATGAATTATTTAGCAGACTGCTGACTGGCCAGTTCCTTGGCGACCTTATCGATGCATTGTCCCATGAACTGACTATCAAAAATGGCATCAACATCTATTGGACGAAGAGGACGTTGACCCTGTGTTAAACGTTGAAACTCAGCAATAACTTGAGACTGTTGAACACACCCCAAGGCCCCAAAAATCATCTTGACAGCAGGAACACCATTTCCGCCAGGAAAATGCCTTTGCGAGGCCTTCACTACATGCTCATCAAGCCTAGACCTTGCTAGCCACCCTGTATCATTAAACCTGCTTAACAAAAAAGCGGGATTTTGAGGGGAACTCGCATACCCAGCGTGTTCTATTGCCACAGATATTGTATCGAAATAATTAAATATTGACATGTACAAATTTTACAACAATCATCAATTTATTTTCAATAATATATAATCTAATGAATGAATTAAAAAGGTCCAAGCTACACTGTTAAGGTGCAGCAAGGACGATCAAAGAATTCAAAAATTTTCTTTATAGAATTTCAGCAGCGATCGACGCAAGCTCGGAGCGCTCAGTTCTTTCTAAGAACATGTGCCCAAAAATCTTCTGATTTTTGAACTTACTCACTGTATACGTCAATCCATTGGAATCTTGATCTAAATATGGATTATCAATTTGCGTAGGATCCCCGGTCAAAATCACTTTTGTCCCCTTTCCCGCTCTTGAAATGATCGTCTTGACTTCGTGAGGCGTTAAGTTTTGCGCTTCATCGATAATCATGTACATTTTAGGAAGAGAACGTCCACGAATATAAGTCACAGCTTCCATTTCAATTTTTTTACTCTCCATGATGAAACCCAACGCTGCAGCGCTGTTCGCCTCACCGCTTGTAGTGGCGCATAAAAATTCCAAATTATCATAGATCGGCTGCATCCAGTGATACAACTTCTCTTCTTTCGTTCCAGGTAAATAACCGATATCCTTACCTAACGGCACAATAGGACGAGAAATTAAAATTCTTGAATACACATTTTCATCAAAAACTTTTCTCATCCCGCAAGCAAGCGCAAGCAAAGTCTTTCCAGTTCCTGCAGGGCCAATTAAAGTCACAAGATGAATATCATCCCTTAAAAGAAGATCGACCGCACAACGCTGTTCAAGATTCAGAGGCTGAATCCCCCAAATATCTTTTGCAACATGTAAAAGAGGTTCTAATTTTTTTGTTTTCTGACTGTATTTACAAACAGCAGACGCATTTTCAGGAGATGTCAAAAGAGCATATTCATTGGGTCTAAAACCTTCTTCTAACAAAGGCAACGTTCCATCTTTGTAAAATAGGTCGATCTCTTTTTTTGTCGTAGCTACCTTACGAAAGCCTCGGTACATATGGTCATAAGAACTCTTCAAACTTTCGAAATCTTCAGCTTCTAATTCCATGGCTTCCGCTTTCACGCGAGTCACAAAATCTTTTGAAACAATCACCACAGACTCACCCTTCTTTTTCAAAAGATAAGCGGTCATGAGAAATTTATTACTGCTGCGATCCAAAAGAAGAGGGAATCCATCCGCACGCTCCGATCTTCCATCTAAATGCACGCGTACTTTAGGCCCTTCGGCAATCACAACGCCGACATGCAAATCTCCGGTTTTTTCTGTTTTCAATGAATCTATGTAGCGAATGACCTCTCTTGCATTTTTCCCCACCTCATCATTATGACGCTTCAATCCATCCAACTCTTCTAAAACAGAAAGAGGAATCACTACATCATTGTCTTTAAATTTCTGAATTGCCGCTGCGTCATAAACTAAAACGTTGGTATCAATTACGAAGGTTTTTCGTGCCACTTGTCTTACCTCTAAAACAGTTTGGGTTCCGGATATACTTGGCGTTTGTGCCACAACCATTAAGTACCTCTAA
>CAYVDU010000107.1:2817-5485 GCA_964450765.1 uncultured bacterium
AATACGAATTCAAATTTTCTTAATGAAAATAAAAAAATTAAATACACCTCCAAAAAGACCTATATATAAATTTTACAAATCACTGTCAATCGACTATTACGAGCACACTGACTTATTTTATAAATCATTGAAAATCAAATAAATACAAACACACCAACCAAAAACAAGCACTTATTATCAATGAGTGCTAATTTCAGGTTGACAATAGAGAAGAAATCCTTTTATAATAAGGGATAAATAGCAGAAGAATGTCTATGAAAATCACATCAAAACTTCTCAGCATCCCCCCCTACGTATCCACCGCATGGAACAATATCGCCTCTCTTTACGTACAACAAAAAGAGAACCAAACACAACTCATCATCACACTGGAAGACAATACGCAAATCGAAGTTCCCCAATTAACCCAAAGCGAAATCGACGCCATCTTTGAAGCGCACGCACAGTTTTCCAAAACAGAGCCTCATCCAACCGCCCTGATTGACAAGGCCTTCAACTTTGGAATTCCTTTCAAAATCGACTCTGCTACGATTGATTCATTTACCCCGACGATGCAACACAATCCCCACCAATCCGACCTACCTCCGCTTCCACAAGAAATTCTCAACAAAATCGCATCGATCATACAAGCAATCGGCGTAACAGATGCCCCAATTCTTGACAGAGCAGAACCCAATTGCAACTGCATCTATTGCCAACTCTCAAGATCTTTCAATACAGAAATTGAAGAACAAGTTTCTGTAGATGATTTACACTTCCGCGACTGGGAAATCTCCGAGAAAGAAAAGAACCTCTATCACGTCACAAATCCTCTCGATAAAAATGAATATTACGACGTCTTTTTAGGCGATCCCATCGGATGTACTTGCGGACAAAAAAACTGCGAACACATTCACGCTGTATTAAAAACCTAAAAAATCCCCCAAAACTTCCGAATTCTCCTCGAAGAATCCGCACCGGGAATTTCTCGGTAAAAAAAACTCTTGGAGTTAAAAGAATAAGACTCTAGTATTCTAGATTTGAGAACTACTATCCGGAGTTGCATTCATGTTACGTCCTATCATGCTTACTTTTTGTCTTTGCGCTTCTGCTATTGCAAACCAACCTGCAGCAAATAAAAAAGCGGAACCCGTAACAACTGTCAAAGCTTTCAAACCATTCACAGGGAAAGTGTCTGCCAATAAAGTGCGCATCCGAGATAAACCGGAATTAGAAAGCCACATCATTCGACAAGTGAACAAAAATGATCTTGTTCTCGTTGTTGGCGAAGAAGGTGATTTTTATGCCATCGAACCTCCTAAAGGAACGAAAGCGTATATCTTTAGAAGTTACGCCTTAGATAATGTCATTGAAGCAAGCCGTGTAAATATTCGACTCGAACCCCATGCCGATGCTCCGATTATCGGACAACTCGAGGCTGGAGCAAAAATTGACGCACAAGTGTGCGCAATCAATCACAAATGGTTAGAAATTCCGACACCAACAAGTACCCGTTTTTATATTTGCAAAGAATTCATCGCCAATGCAGGCGGACCTGAATATCTCGCAACCATGGAAAAAAGAAAACAACACGTCGACGAAATGCTCAACGCTGCCTACATGCTCGCTGAAGCTGAATGCAGAAAGCAATATGAAAGCATGTCCATTGCTCAATCCACCGAACAATTTCAAAATATCATCCGCAATTTCTCCGACTTCCCTGAAGCTGTACAACAAGCAAAAGAAGGTCTAGCCCACTTAAAAGACACCTACCTCAACAAGAAGATAGCCTTCTTAGAATCGAACGCAAAACTTTCTGATGACATCAAAGAAGAGCTCATTGCAAAACACAAAGAAGAAACTCAAGAATTCCTCTCGGAACCCACCCATTCTGAAACAGATCCTCATTTTTGGTCTAAGCGTCAAAGCAAAAAGAAAGCTTCCCAAGGAACTGAATTTTGGGACTCTCTAGAAGAATCTCTCTACCTCAGTTGGAGCGCCTTCCATACCGGAAAAAAAATGGAAGACTTCTATACAGAACAAAGAGCGAATGCGATCGTACTAACAGGCAAAGTAGAACATTATTCACAACTCGTGAAAGACAAACCTGGTGACTACATCTTAAAAGGATCCGAATCTCCGATTGCCTATTTATATAGCACGCACGTCAATCTTGAGAATTACGCCGGAAAGACCATCTCTCTAGTGGTTGCTCCCAGACCGAATAATCATTTTGCATTTCCAGCTTATTTCGTCCTTTCTGTAGAATAGAGCTCCTACGCAACTAGGAACTCTATGGAAATGAGAGAATGGGCTATTCGCATCTTATCTGGGGATAGCCTTGAAGAAAAACTATTATCCCCAGATCAACTCACTGATGACCACCCGGGCTCTTCGCTTCTCTTTAACGAGCCATCAAGGCCGTCTCATATGCAACTTAAAAAACGCTCGAAAGAAGAAAAACTACCAGCATTTCAAAATTTAAAGACAGAAGAAAATAGAGCGATCTGCCTTCATCGATTTGCAGGTCATGAATTGCTTGCCGTAGAGATTATGGCTCATGCCTTAACCGCCTTTCCGGACGCTCCAAAAACATTTAGAAGAGGGATTGCCCACACCCTCAAAGAAGAACAGGGCCACGTAAAAATGTATATGAAAAGGATGGAAGAAATGGGTCTTCATTTTGGCG
>CAYVDU010000108.1:0-5466 GCA_964450765.1 uncultured bacterium
TTACCAAGGGATATGAACGTGGGCTACTTGTTTTTGAGACGGATCCTCTTGGGAATGAGACGCATTACTCTTATGATGGAAACCAAAATCTGATCCTTGAAACCCATTCAGACTCTGGCATTTCTATTGAATATGGCTATGATTTAAGAAACTTTCCCATTTATACCCTGGAGAAAGATCGAGCAGGGAATCGATTTGGAACGCAAATCACCTATGACCTCGCAGGACACAAACTCTCTGAAATAGATCGATATGGGAATGAGACGATCTATACCAATGACTCTCTGGGACGTCCTACCCAAATTACCTATCCAGAAACTTCTGACGGTACACATTCTTCGGTAAGACCTACATATACTTATACTTATGACCTATTCGACAATCCTATTTCTGTAACGGATCCCAAGGGAAGGACACTCGCAAGATCTTACAACGTCCACGGAAAGCCAATCGAGATCAACCACATCAATGGAACCAAAGAAGTGTTTAGATACGATAGCGGCGGAAATCTTCACCACTATTATGGAACGGATGGCCTTCTGCAAGTGTTTGCTTATGATTACAAAGGAAGATTAAACAAACTCGAGCACTTTAAGAGGGGGAATAAGGGCTCTAATTATTCCTTCAAGGAAACAACCTGTAGCTATGGAGCCTTCCATAAAACGTCGGAAACTGATGCCAGAGGTGAGCAAACAACCTATACTTATGGTCATTCAGGACGTCTAGCATCTTTGAGTAAAGACAAACAGAAGGTCGAGTTCATCTATGACAGTCTTGGAAGAACTCATGGAGTCAAAAAGTGGAAGTCTGCCAAGACCTTCACCTTGGACATCAAAGAATATGATCTCTTAGACAGAGTTGTCGAAGAGCGTACCGAAGATCAAACAGGCAAAGTGCTCCTCAAAAAAAGGTACGTCTACAATGATACAGGGCAGATTGCTCAAGTGATCGGCTATCCGCAGAATAAAGAAAGTATCTTACTCAAATATGAATACGATGGATTCGGTCGTCTTTACCAGGTAACCAATGCTGCAGGGCATACATCAACCATTGAGTATGATGACGCTTTTGTTAACGAATGGGGTCAAAGAACATGTAAACGTACCCTGATTGATCCGATTGGCAATCAAACCGAAGAGATCTTTGATATAGACGGTCGATTGATCAAATTGACTAAAACAGATAAATCAGGGCAGATCCTCACCGATTCTGAGTCTTATTATGATAGCTTAGGAAATCAAGTCGCTCAAAAATCGCTCGTTCTCTCTGCTAATGCACCCTCTAGTGCCTATGAAACAGAATGGACCCTCAACCAAGCCGACCAAGTTGAATCATTCACCTTAGGAAAAGGGACTCCAGAAGAGCGCACTCTGCAATATGAATACAATTCTTATGGAGATATCGTAGCAAAATATAATCACGGAGCTAAAGAGCCGATCACCTATCGGTATAATAATGAAGGCAACCTAGACACCATCTCTTATAAAGAGGGGAAAAATGAGATCGACTACAAGCTTGCTTACGACCATCATAAAAACATCACGGAAGTCTACTTAGATTCCTCCTTCACAATTAGCTATTCCTTCGATGCTCACGACATGCCCCTCACTGAAAAGATCAAAGATGAATTTGGATCTTATCAGGTAGGGCGTACCTACGATTGGGAGGGGAAAATTCAAACGCTCCAACTTCCGGACGGCTCATTTATCGAGTATTTCTATGAAGGACCTTTTGTTAAAGGAGCTAAACGCTTTAGCAAAGACAAAAAGGAGCTCTATAGCTATCAGGTAGCTTCAAGAGATCTAATGGGCAACATTATAGAAGAAATCCTTCCCGGCCACCTTGGAGGAAGAAATCAGACTTGGGATGAAGCTGGTCGCAGAATAGAAATATCGACCGATTTCTTCCAAGATCGGGTGACAGATGATGGATACGATCCTCTTGAAAACATCAGAAAAAGAGAGACCATCTTAGATGATGAGACGTATACCATCGACTATGACTACAATGCCTTATCTCAACTGATCCTCGAGAAAGGAGAGATCGAGCACAAGTACTCCTATGATTCCATCGGCAATCGACTTCAAAGAGACAGCTCTGTTTATAAGATCGATGGCGTTAACCAGCTCGTAGAAGCTGAAGGAGCTACTTATACTTTTGACCAGAATGGCAATCTCGCTACTAAAACGATTGGGACCAGAACATGGACTTATCGAAGCAATCATCTAAATCAGATCGCCTCTATCACAGATCCTGATCAGAATATCGTCAAATTCACTTACGACCCCAGTGGCAAGCGTCTAACCAAACGCATCGAATCTAAGGGTAAGAAAGCGAAAATACTCCGTTTCTTCTATTTAGGAGACACAGAGATCGGTTCAGTGGATGAAAAGGGAGCGATCATTGAGCTCAAAGTCCCTGGCAATCCTAATAACCCTGAAGCTCCAAGCATTGCTATCGAAATCAAGAAGGAAACCTATGTTCCTCTTTATGACTTACAGGGAAATATCACCTGTCTTCTAGACCATCAGAGACGAAAGCTTGTGGAAACCTATCGTTATTCTGTCTTTGGAGAGGAAGAGATCCTCAATGAAAGAGGACGTGTTATTTCTGATTCCTCTGCGGGGAATCCTTGGAGATACAGGGGAAAACGGGTCGATAAAGAGGTCGGCCTTATGTACTTCGGCTTCCGATACTATGACCCCGAAGTAGGGAGATGGATTAGTCCCGATCCTGTAGGGGCTATCGATGGACCCAATCTCTATGCCTATGCTCGCAATAACCCCATGAAATATGTCGACTATTTTGGCTTGAATTCCGCGCTCGATGAAAATTGCGGATGTACACAGCATGGCCACCCTGGATGGCACAATGCCCCTGAAGGCTGCGTTTGTATTTGCGGTAGGAACGGAAGCGCATACTCTGCAGGGAGTTATCGGAGCAAAATCGGGAGCGATATTAAGAGCGCTATCTGCGGAGTTAGTCATGGAGTAATGGACTTTGTGGTCGGCTCTATCCATGACCTACAAACTGCTGCCACTTACATGGGGGCAGCAGAACTAGAGATCAGTCTCGAAGAGCGCATTCAAATCATAGAAGCAGTTGAGCAGTCACAAGCCGATCAAATGGCTAAAGTGGGGAGCTGGGTAATCGATATGCTCTCTATTGACGAATCTGATGCCATTTATCATTCTTTTCGATCTACGACAACTACCGGACTAGAGATTGGGTCTTTGATTGCAGGGGGATATGGGGCTGTTAAAGGAGTTATAGCCTTTAATAAGCTAGCTAAGGCTCCTATGCAAGCAGCCAAATTAGCAAAGAGACTTTCTTCTGTAGAACGAAAAGGAATTTCTCTGGCTGGAAGCAGACGTGCTCCCTTAGATTATGCTCCTTTTCAAACCGTTAGGAATGAAGCCACGGTAATCAACAATAGAACTTATGTGGGACATGCTCTTGATAGGATGCAAGATCGAGGATTTATGCCATCTGTCATTGAAAATGCGATAGAAACTGGCAAAGTATCTCCGACTACAATCCCTGGACGAGTCGAATATTATGACCCAATAAATAATTTAAGGGTTATTGTGCAAGACAATGAAAGAATAATATCTGTTATTCCAAAAAGGAGTAAACCATGAGCAGAATCAGCGAATACGATGAGCGGCAACTAAATTTGATGCTGAATCAATTAGAGGCCTTTGAGAATAAAAAATTAGATCTTAGCTCTTTGGTTGGAAGATTAGAAGGCTTACTACATGCTATGGAACATGTGACTGATGAATGGGAAGAAAAGTTTCTCGATGAATTTTCAACATTGGAGTCCATTAATGCGGAAGCACCTAAATTAAAAACAGAAGAAATAGAAAAATTGATCAAAAGCAGTGTTTACAAATTAAAAAAAATTGTTAAAGAACATATAAACAATTCAAAAGAACACGAAAATAAATAAGCATCAACATTTCTGGCTTTATTTGCTTTTAATGTTAATCACGACAGGAGTCTTGGCTTCAACCCAAATCACCAACCCTGAACACTTGGTTGAAAAGTTTGCGAATGAAACGATAAATACAGAAGGAATCGTATATTGGGAAACAAGGAATTAAAAATGACAAAAGATGAAAAAGAATATCCATGTCCCTGTTGCGGCTTGTTGACTTTATCAGAAGGAACGCATGAAACATTTGAAATCTGCCCTGTATGTAATTGGGAGGATGACGATGTACAATTTAATAATCCAGACTTTCGAGGAGGCGCTAATCAAGAAAGCCTTAATGAAGCCAGGGAAAATTATAAAAAATTCGGGGCTTCAGCTCAAAAATATATAAAAGCAGTTCGAGCTCCTCTTCCTGATGAAATCCCATGAGAATCACACTCGACTCTCTTACATCTAGGCATGATGAGATCAAATATGCTTTCCTAGTCGGTTTCTAACTTTACCTGTTTGAAGATGGCAAGTGTATACGCGACTACCTTCAAGAGACCTTAGAATTGGCAATAGAATGCGCATGAGAAGATTTCGGAGTGCCGAAAGAAGTATGTAAAAAAGTTGAGACCGAAAGCTAGAGAGAATGCGCTGCTCTCTTAAATGGGAAAAGATGGAAACGAATTTTTTTGATTTTATGAGGCCGTCAGCATATTCTGTTATTCAAGCTTACCCTACTGATATAGGACCCAAATGATTAAAAAAATTCTTAGTGCCTTCTACCTTTCTTTAGGGTTTTTAATAGTAACAAGCCCTCTTATCTCGAAAGAAGCAGTAAAACCCCAAAACATGCTTGAAAAATACGAAAAAGAGAGGGTAAAACTGTTCGAAAAATTCAACCATTCACCATCTTCAACCAGTCAGGTTTCAACATATTCAGATAAAGAGTACGGTCCATTAGCTGCTCCTTTGAATAAACTTCGGCAACTTTTGGAATCTTCCAAACAAGAAACAGTGGCAGGCATCCAAGCTTTCGATGAGGTCAACATCGACGGCTTCTTTACAGACGACGTATTTTTTGATCTCTTAAAAATTGCTGATAAAAAGAAAAAACTACAACGGCTATCTACTTTTTTGGATGAGAGCGAAAAGAGAGCAGAAAAGGCATACTCAGACTATAGGTCTTGGCTAACATCTTCCCCAGAACTTGATGAATTTTTACGCAAACATATCTTAGAAGGCAATCAGCAATATAGTGAAAAAGGCACCTCTTTCAGGAAAGAATCTTTTAAAATTAAGAAAAATCTCGTCCGCGAATTTACAAAATTGTTTGATTTCCTGTCTAAAATTTATGGGACTTATCAAAAAGGGAAAGATCCACTAATCCTCTGCTCTAACGACCAAGATTCGCTTACATTAAATTCATATTTTTTGACTATTTCAAACCTTTTCAATGAAGAGCAGAATCTCGCCCTTCAATGGCAGCAAAACTCATCGGAAATGGAAAAAGTCTTTATTGAAACTGATAGAATGGAATCTAT
>CAYVDU010000109.1:0-5460 GCA_964450765.1 uncultured bacterium
TAATAAATTCCATTCACCTAACGAACGTCATGTGATGAACATTAGGCCTCATCTTGCAAAAGCCGCCGAAGGAGTGTTTGTATCGACTGGCACTGAAAGGAGTTTTTTTGAATTAGCTTTGCAAGCGATGAGTGAAAAAGGGTCTCGGTGTACAGGCCTTGTTATCAGAGATATCGATCCTCAAGTCATTGCCTATACGCATATGGTTACCATGATGCTTCGTATTGCAAAAGATGTGAAAGACTTTGAGAGCTTATCAGGTCCTCTTCGAGAAGTAAAAACGTTAACAAAAGATCAAATACAGAAAAAAGCGGATGAAATTCGAAAAAGACTGATCAACGCTCGAGATATCCCAGAAAAGGCAAAGACGTTTTATTTAAGGCATTTGAATGATTTCGCGTCGATTTATTTTAGAACAAGTAATCGATGGAGGCTTTGCGGTGGCGATCAGATGGCTGAAAAGTACTGGGAATCTCAGAAGACAGGCAGCGTTCCAAAAGAGCTTTATGCGTCAAGTTTTCAAGGTGTGCAGTACCATAGGGATGCAAAATTGTTTAAGGCGCTTCAAAAATTTGCAAAATCGGGCAATATTATTTCGACAGTTGGAAGTATCAATGATCTTCAATTTTTAAATCGAGATCGTTTAAGTATTGTCGATATGTCTAACATCCCTGACTATATTCCCATGGCTCTTCGGTGTTCTGAGCCTTGTTCACCGGTTGTTATTTGGAATACGCCCGAATCTCCGTTTCTTTATACACACTATCACTCATATGTTCATCATTCAAACCAAGACAGACTTTCTTTAGAGGAAACAGAAGAGTTTGATCAATTAATGAAAGAACTAAAGCAAGCAAAAGTAACTTCTGGCTATCTGGTCCGATCCGCATTAAAGGGGATGGAGCAACATGAATTACGTCCTTTCGGATATTATCCAGAGCATTTGGATGCATTTAGAAAATATAAACAACAATGGATGGTCTGTCATCCAAAGCAAGGATGGGTTTCTTTCGGTCCTTCTTATGTACGAACGACCGTGAATAAACCAATGAGTTTTGCAAGCCCAGGATCTGCTTTAAAAACAAAAAGCGTCAAAGAACTTCAGGAAATTGCAAAACTTTCGGAAACGGTTTGTTTTGTGCCATATCTTGTAAGTCTTTGGCCGTATTTAGAAAAAGAACAATATTTAGCTTTTTCAGAGACTCCTGGATGGAATGAAGCTTTCAAAAAAGAGTGTCAACAGCAAGCTGACAATACAGAATTTCAGATGAAATTTTATGATATTACGCCGCGATATATGCAGGGTTGATTCTCATCAAAGGGGACGATGCTGCAGAAGCGTGGGGAATATTTGGTTGAATGGCTACAGCAATGAGGAATGGATTTCCTCCAAGTTTTGTAGATAGGAAATATTTACCTCTTAAGCTTTCTAATTCTAAGGATTCTACTTGAAGAAACCACACTTGCTCTACTTCGTTCCAAAGAGTTGGTTTGACAGCGTAGAATCCTGTAACTTCAAAGGAAAATTCTTTTCCGATCTCTTGCTGAATTTCTAAATGATGAAATGTCATTTCTTGCTCTGAAATAACGGGAATATGTGTTTTAGGATGATCAGAAGAGGAAGGGTAGGTTGCTTTTTTGACGGAGTATGTTTTTTCGAGTACAGAAAAGAGATCCTCAATAAAAACATCATTGATTTGAATATAGATGAATCCATGGCTCTGTTTAAGAGTCCCTTTTCCCCGGCATAGGGATTTCAGAAGGGAAGATTTTCTAGGTAGTTGCTGAGGGATCGGGTGTTCTTGCGTTTCTGTAAGTAAGTAAGAGATGGGGGGGGCTTTTTGGGATCTTTTTGAGAAGTAAAGAGCGGGTTGTAAGGATTTTTTTGAGGCAGCATAGCCATGGGGGATAAGTCTTTTTTTAAAGAATGTTGTGTTTTCCCAGCATTGATGGATTGTGTTTTTTTCGTAACTATCTGGTATTGAGTGTGATGAAATTTTTCTTCGAGTGATTGAGCGAGAGCTTAATCGATTGAATTTTGTAGGAGGGGCTGGCGTATTAACGAATCTTGTTAGTATCATGATGAGATAATTATACTGTATATATTTAATTTATTACTACTACTTATTGTTGATGTTAATTCTGTTTATATGTAAAATTATTATTAAATAATTTGATTTATAGGTGTTATGTCTATTGCGATTTGCGAGCATGTGAAATGGCCTATTTTGGCAGGTTCAGAGGAGCTTCCTTATACCGTACGAAGAGAAGATCAAGGTTCATCGATATTGATTTCTGTGTACTTGAATCAACAGGTTTTAGGGGCGGCTTCAGTATATCCTGATTTTCGTTCTGAGGGAAATTCGAGGGTGGATTGTTGTTACGTGGCAAATATCCAAAATTGTGGTGTCTCCCATGAAGGTGGAAATGTTCATGGCGTCGGGACTGTGCTCATGAAAGAAGTGATTGTTTTGAGTCGAGAGCTTAATTTCGATGGGAGAGTTGAATTATTTGCTTTAGGGGCTGCGATTCCTTTTTATCTGAAATTGGGAGCTCGGCCACTAGATGAACGCTTCGTACGTGAAGAGCAATCAAGACTTCCTATTTTGCTTGGACTTCTTGACGGTAGAGTTTCTTTGCCAGTTAATGGTTGTCTGATGCATTTTTCGAGAGAAGCTCTTTCATTGTGGGATCGGGCGATTCAAGAGGATGGTATTGTGGTCTTGAGAGATTCCAGACAAAGAATGCTTGCAGAAAGCGGATTTTCTCCGCAGGAATGCTTTGCGCGTATTATACAGAGGCTTGGAAGAGGATTTCTGCACAGAAAAGATGTTGTGAAAATAGAATCGGCTCAGGCTCACGCTATAACAAAGTAATGTTATTTTTCATAAATGGTATTAAATAATGACTAGTACAGTAACTTCAAAAGAAGGCGATTTATTAAAATGGCCTATTGCAGTTGGTTCGGAACAAGTTCCTTACAGAGTTGAAAGAACGGATATTGGAGCTAGGACAACTTTTGCGATTTTTTTGGATAGGCAAAAATTAGGGGAGGCTGTTGTTGAGCGTCCTTCTTCGCGAGAAGAGGGGACATCCTATTCTCTGCATTTAGTTTTGATTCAGAGTCAAAAGTCATTAGCTGATCGGGTAGTTCGAGGGGCAGGAACTGTGCTTATGAAAGAGGTTATTTCTTTTAGCTGGGATGATGGTTTCGATGGTAGAGTTGATTGGATTTCTAGAGATAGCGCAATTCCATTTTATCTTAAATTAGGAGCTTATCCGACATCTTGGTTAGATAGATTGCTCATTCAGCGTTCATTGCCTGTATTGTTTGGTTTTTGTAGGGGCAGAAGGGATTCTGCTTTTCCTGAAACAGGTTGTCAGATGGTTTTTTCGGATACGGCAATTGGGGTATGGAAAAAAGCGATGAGAGAAGGAGCTGCTGTTTTGACAAGGGATCGAGATGCGTTGATTCAATCGAGCGGGTTTTCACCGAAAGAATGTAGCGCGTATAATATACAGCGTATAGGGCGAGGTTTTTTGAAGAGAAAAGCATGCGCTGAAACTCAAAGACAATTTGATCGTTCTGCTCGCATTATGCAGCGGCTTGGAAGGGGATTTTTGCAGAGACAATCACTTGCAAAAATGAGGAGTTCTTCTTCATCTAACCGCAACAACTCAGGGTAAGAACGTTTGGTTTTACAAGCTCTCCGATAAAAGTTTCAAAGCTGTAACTATGAACTTTTACTTGTTGCAGAGTTCCAATGAGCGTTTCCGGTCCTTCGAAGATGACTTTTTTCCAACATCTAGTTCTTCCTTTAAGGAGTCGGTTGTCTTTATTGAGACGCTCTACTAGTACTTCTACGGTTTGTCCCAGCATTTGTGCACGGATTTCATTGCCGATGGTTTCTTGTAGATTCAAAAGTCGCTGCAGGCGATCTTGTTTGACGTCTTCAGGGATGTCATCTTTCCATCGCATTGCCGGGGTCCCTTTTCTGGGGCTGTATGCATAGAAAAATCCGACGGAGTAACGAATCTCTTTAATGGCATCATAAGTTTGTTGGAATTCCTCCTCTGTTTCCGTAGGGAATCCAACGATGATGTCGGTGCCTAATGAAACATTGGGGACGATTTGTTTAAGCTGCGCTACTTTTTCAAAATATTGTTCTTTTGTATAGATGCGATGCATTTTTTTTAGGATGCGATTGGATCCGGCTTGAAGGGGGAAATGGACAAATTCGCAAAGTGATTTTAGATCGCGAACGGCGGTCATTAAATCAACAGTGATATCAACGGGGTGAGAGGTGATGAAACGGACTCTTTCCATTCCCGGAATTTGGTCAATTTTGTAGAGAAGGTCGTGAAAAAGACATCCCCATTCCAGAGCATCTTTGCCATAGCTATTGACGTTTTGCCCAAGAAGAGTGATTTCTTTATATCCTTGGTCCACTAGTTGCTTGCATTCTTCGATAATGCTTTCAGGCGGGCGGGATACTTCTTGGCCTCGTGTATAAGGAACTACGCAGTAAGTGCAGTATTTGTCGCAACCGCGTATGATCGATACAAACGCTTTGATTTTACTTTCTCTTTTAGCAACGAGATAATCTAGGTTTTCTTCGAATCTGTCGTCGGTTCTGTAAATTTGTCGGTTTGAAAGCAAGGCTTCATCGAGCACTGTACCAAGATCTGTGATATTATTAGTGCCTACAACAAAATCAAGATGGGGAAACTTGCGGAACAAAGAATCCTTTTTAGCCATCGCCATACAGCCTGTGACCCCGATGAGGGCATGTTTTTTTTTCCCTCGGCCAATTTGTCCCAGTTTTCCCATGACCTTTCTTTCGGCTAAATCGCGGATCGAGCAGGTATTGAAAATCAATACATCAGCGCCTTCTTCATCGGGGACGGGAGTGAGTCCTCGTTTTTCTAATTGGCCTGCCATGATTTGCGTATCAAGCTCGTTCATTTGGCAGCCGTATGTACGAATGAAATATGTCTTAGGTTCCTGCATAAGGCGTGAGATTTTATAAAAAACCATGTAGGATCGCAAGATAATATTGCGGGAGATTCATTTCCGCACCTTTCAAGAAGATTCTCTTAAGGTGTGATTTTCATTAATATTATATAATATTTTAAGGTAAATTTGTTTTGTTTTTTTATTTATTAAGTTGTGTTGACTTTATCTTCTTTATATATTATTATCTTATGTACATTTTAAATTTTTTGAAGGTTTATGGCGTTACCAGTTTCTAGTCCAGTAGTTTCTAGTCCAGTAGTTTCTAGTTCAGAAGAGGTAAGGCAGCGGCCTGTAGTGGCGTTTGCAAGAGTTGTAGATAGGTCGTTTTTTCTTCCAGATGATTATCTCTGGTTGTTGGAAAATTGTCGTGAGAAGGCTGGGATTAGGATTGCAACGGATGGAAGTAGTGTTTCGCGAAGATGTCAAGCACTTTTTAGAATGAC
>CAYVDU010000110.1:0-5220 GCA_964450765.1 uncultured bacterium
CTTGAATCTTTTTCCGATACCGTAACAATGTACTGAGGGAGCATAATTTGTCTTTTTTCCCTTATCATTTTTTTAGCTGCCTGATGGATGACGCTTTCGCCATTACATTCACTCTCAACAGCATGTTTGAAGTGATGTTGCTGTACAAGCCCCTCATTACTAGCAATTAGAAGGGATCCACAATCTAGACACACGCAGTTGCATCTTTTGCCTTTTTCTACTTCAGAAATATGGACAAGCTTGTTGTTTTTATTCAGAGCAAAAGCCATTTTTACTGTCATGTTGATTGAACCTCTTTAATGCAGATCCTTAAGCTAGCATTTATCAGCAGAATGTCATACAACAGGGATTCCAAGGAATCCCATAACATTTTTTAATTACTGTGGCTGGTGTGACGATCGTGACGTATAGGAAAAATCAATCACAGATACGAAAGCCATATCTGTGACAACCTATTGTTTTTTCTTAGAATGCGTAACTACTGCGTAAATCAAATCTACATAACCTTATTTTCCACTAAAAAACAGTCGCTTAAATCACTAAAGTCAAGAGAATGTATGTCTCTTAGTCTTTATTCATAAGCCATTTATTTTCAAGATGTTAATAAATTATCCTGATCTATTTTTCGCATTTTTTACGCAATTAAAGATTTTTTTTATCACTTATTTTCATTGCTCGTAGGCTCGCAGAGCGGCAATTGGTTTTGAGGCTCGTCAAATATACGCAAGGAACCTTGAGTCTCCTTTTTGGTAAAATACGAGATGCAACGGGTTTTTGCGTCTCGTTTATTATTGAAAATAATACACAAAAACGAGTAAACTCTTGTTTTTAAAGAGGGGGAGTATGCGCCCATATCAGCCGGAACAGTTGCCTATTGAAAATTTGGACTATATGAGACTCATTAAAAAGGTGGGGGAAGCAAATGCTTGTCTTGCTGAATATAGTGGACTATTGCAAGGTGTCGTTAATCCAACAGTTCTTTTATCCCCGTTGACCCAACAAGAAGCTGTCCTGTCTTCGCGTATTGAAGGGACTATAGCAACATTAGAAGAAGTTCTTGAGCATGAATCTGGGAAACAGTTTGAGCCGGGAAAGACAGCGGATATTCAGGAGATTTTAAATTATCGTAAGGCGCTCACTTTGTCAGCCGAATTTTTAAAGGAACGTCCTATCCGACTCAGTTTTATTTTGCAGACCCATAAAATTTTGATGGATAGCGTCAGGGGGCATGATAAAAATCCTGGAAAATTTCGTGAAACACAGAATTGGATTGGGCGTAATAAAAACGATCCTATTGAAAAAGCAATATTTATTCCTCCAAGTCCATTGATTTTACGCGATTACCTGGAGCAATGGGAAAGATATTTGGCTTTTGATGATTTGGATCCTTTGCTGCAAGTATCGGTCGTTCATGCTCAATTTGAACTACTTCATCCTTTTAGTGATGGGAATGGAAGGATAGGACGTCTCATTATTCCTTTGTTTTTGTATTCAAAGAAACGTTTGTTTTCTCCGATGTTTTATATTAGCGCCTATTTAGAGGATCATCGGGATGAATATTACGCTCGCTTGAAAGCAATTTCGGCGCAAGGTGAATGGACTGAGTGGGTAGAATTTTTTCTCGATGCGATATGTGTTCAGGCGAAGGATAATATTCAAAAAACTCGTCAAATTTTGGAGCTTTTTAGTTTGATGAAAGATAAGGTCAGGTCTATTACACATTCACAATATTCGCATGATGTTTTAAATGCTATTTTTGATCGTCCTATTTTTGCTTCGCCTGATTTTGTAAAGCGGTCTAAAATTCCTAAACCTACAGCGAATAAAATTTTAGGCCAGTTGTTAAAGCATGATATTTTAAAGTGTTTGCAAAAAGGAGAGGGGCGGCGACCAAGTATCCTGATGTTTTCTCCATTATTGAATATTGTCGAGGGGCGGGCTGTTTTCTAAACCAACCCGAGGAGATTACAACTATGCTGATTTCATCTGGTCTAGTGCGTAAAAATCGCGTAAATCAATATGAGATTTCTAGTGATTTATCTATGAAAAACTGGAGTTCGCTTGTCAGCGTTCGATTCTCTCCACCTCTAAAAGAAATTTTAAGCGGCTTGTCTAGTATAGTTAATGGATTGGCTGGCCTAAGCAATCAAGCATCTGACAGACACGTACAAAAGTGCAAATCCCTACCTCATCATGCTCACTTAACAGTCAATTCCTCCTTTACATTGTGCCAATTCTTACTGGATGTACTCGATAGAGAAAAACTTAAAAGAGTTACGCCCTAATTCGCTTAAGTAAATATCCAGGGTTTTTATACTATCGACCAAACTTTTGCTCTAAATATTCCTGATGCTTAACATCGGTTTTTTGCGTTAATTTTAAACGTATGTACTCTAACCGACCGACACAAAACTGGACACGATTTATGCTTAAAGCATCATCTGAATGCTTTTCTATCATAGGTATTAGTTCCTCTATATAACATACGTTATCAATTTTGGGGGTTTTAAATATAGATTCACCGCTAAAAACAACGATATTCTGGATAAACCGAGGTTCTAAGAATTCAAAAGCACATTGGACAGCCTTTACGTGTTTATAATTCTGAAACAGAGGATTTTGAAACATATATTTATTTTTATATATGATTTGAGCCCATTTTTTAGATTTGATATTGCCAAATATCCACCCCTTATAATGTTTGGTTTCGATTACGAATATGCCTTTTGTGCTAACCAAAATATGATCGATTTGGGTAGTGGAACCATCTTCTAAGCGTAAGGTAATACAATTTAGAACATGAGCATTTTTATTTTTACAATATTCCTCTAAAGAATGTTTAACCAGAGCCTCACCGCTATTTTCAAGTCTCCGTTTCCTATGGATTCCAGCAGCATAACCAGCTACGAGACTCACAACGATCGGCATCAATAAATAAATAAAATTAAAAATATCTATATTGAAATCATCAGACATTCTTTCTCATGCCGTTAAGCAATTACAGTATAATAAACCAGACTTCAAAGAGAAAGCATAACTGTTTTGGGTCAACCAAATGTAAACCTTCCTCCATTGAGCTGAGGTAACTGAAGAAGGGAATTATGAATCTTTGCCCAATCAAAAGTTATGAACGTGTCTTTCCACCTCCAATCCAAAGTAAGGCTTCGGTTTTTAGACTTAAGCTTTTTGTTTTTAGTTACATATGCATTAAAAATCTCACTGAAAATTTCCAATGCGTAAAGCTCAATTGCGTAGTATTTACGCGCTAGACTTGATGAACTGGCTCAAATCAACGTCTTCTTTCGCCATCAAAGAGTCTCCTGAATTAGTCAAATATCGCTTTGAGTATTGAGAAATTAGAAGGTTGTGTGATATATTACATATCACAAAATTTGGAAAGAGTATGGAAAAGAAAATTCAGCGCACATTTGTTCGTCACCAGGCATATATAAAATTACGAAACTGGATTTTGGAAGGAACTCTTGCTCCAGGGGTACAACTGCGAGACAAAGATTTGGCCGAACAACTTGGCGTCAGTCGAACTCCAGTCCGAGAAGCTCTGCTGCGCCTCGAAGATGAAGGGCTGGTTAAAACTAAGCCCAATTGTTCAACGCTTGTAAGTTCGATTGATTTCCATAGTGCCTTTCATCTCTATTCCATTGTGTGGACATTAGAAAAGTTAGCATTAAGCCAGTCTTTTGGGTTTATTACAGAAGATCATATCAAAGCTATGATCGAAGCGAATGAACGTTTTCTACAAAAAATGAAGATCAAGGATCGCTTGGCTGCATTGGATGCAGATCATGATTTTCATTCTATTTATATAAGACTTTCTCAAAACCAAGAACTAGAAAAAATGGTCTCAGAAATCAAAACAAAATTGAAGAGGTTGGATCTTTATTACTTTGATAAAGTAAAGGACGCTGCGCTTTCCTATGAAGAACACAAGCAGATTATAGCAGCCTTCAAACAGAAAGATCTTTCCCTAGCCATTAATGCAGTTGAGAATAATTGGAAAAACAGTTTTTCCCGTTTTAAATTATAGAGGAATTATATGTTCGAAAATAAATTGGTAGCAGTAATGAATGAGAAGATTGAGCCCGGTATTATCATGAACGCATTAGCGCATATGTGCATTGGATTTGGTTCCAAAATCGGGCAAGATTCTTTGCGTCTGACAAACTATATCGATGCCGATGGAGGACATCACCCTAATATCTCTGAAATGCCATTTATGATTCTAAAGGCCAATTCGAACAAGATCAGAGCTTTAAGACAAATAGCACTTGAGATGGAGATTCAATGCGTGGACTTTGTCGATACCATGACAATAGGAACCTATGCAGAACAATTAGAACGGACAAAACAAGTAAAAGAAGCAGATCTTATTTATTACGGGATCGTCCTTTTTGGAAAATGGGATAAAGTCTCCGAATTAACTCGAAAGTTTTCATTGTGGAAGTAAAAATGAAATTCAAAATATTCGCTTTATCTATTTTGACAATTGTTCACAATCTTCTTTCGGCAGAAGAAAAACCTGTTGTTATTTTTTTGAATGGAACAAGTAGCGCAGGGAAAAGTAGTATCGCGAAGCAGATCCAGAAGTTATTTCCCAATCCTATTATTCATACAGGCCTAGATGATTTTGTGCTCATGCTTCCCTCTAGCTATATCATCCATGGGGAGCGGGCGGAACAAGGATATCAATTCATCCATGAGCCAGGTCCTTCTACGACGATCCGAATAGGTCCTATTGCCAAGCGTCTAGCTCGGGTTAAACATCAATCAATGAAATCTTTTTTGGAGGAGGGATTTAGTTTGATCGTTGATGAGGTCCTCCTCACAGAGGAAGAGTTCCAAGAGTATGTAGAACTTTTTCATGATTATCGTGTGTTGTTTGTCGCAGTAAAACCTCCGCTAGAAGTGGTTGAGGAGAGAGAAAAAGCAAGAGGAGACCGGATCTTGGGTCTTGCTCGTGGTTACTATGATCTGACTCATCAGGGGAAAAACTATGATCTTATCATCGATTCAGCAAAGACAACTCCAGAAGAGTTAGCTCAAGTTATTCTCAATTTCCTCTCTAGTCAACCTGATTTGAAGATCTTTCAGTCGCATAATCAACGCTAAATTAGAGACGGTATACCGAAAATGATTCAAGAATCGGGTTTTAGGCGAGTTCAAAGCGCCAAATTTCCAAGAACGCAAAGCAGGTTGTATTGC
>CAYVDU010000111.1:0-5211 GCA_964450765.1 uncultured bacterium
GAGTTGGAAAGACAGCGATTGTCGAAGGTCTAGCGCAAGCAATTGTCAATGGAAATGTGCCTGAAAATTTAAGAAAAAAACGCCTCATCGCTCTTGATCTTACATTAATGATTGCAGGGACTAAATACCGCGGTCAATTTGAAGAAAGAATCAAAGCCGTTATGGATGAGATCAAGAAAAACGGAAACATCCTTTTATTTATCGACGAACTACATACAATTGTTGGCGCGGGAGCTGCAGAAGGAGCTATCGACGCATCCAACATTCTAAAGCCAGCTCTTTCTCGTGGAGAAATTCAATGTATCGGAGCGACCACGCTTGATGAATACCGAAAGCATATCGAAAAAGATCCTGCATTAGAAAGACGATTCCAAAAAATCATCGTACAGCCCCCTGATGCCGAAGAGAGCATTGCCATTCTCGGAGGATTAAAAGGAAAATACGAAGAACATCACAAATGCGTATATACCGATGCAGCCATCAAAGCTGCCGTTCTTATGTCTGATCGTTATATCTCCGGACGTTTCCTTCCAGATAAGGCGATCGATTTATTAGATGAAGCCGGAGCCAAAGCGCGCATTTCTGTCATGCACCAACCGTCTCATATCGCAGAGCTCGAAGCGAAAGTCGAAGAAGCTCGCGTCGCAAAAGAAGAAGCGATCGGAAAACAAGAATACGAAAAAGCAGCAAGACTTCGCGACAATGAAAAAACAGCAAAAGATGCTCTTCAAAAAGCAAAAACAGATTGGGAATCCAGAAAAGACGAAAATCTACCCATTGTAGATGAAGAAGATATCGCTAATATCGTAGCAAAACATACAGGAGTGCCTGTCACTCGCCTCACCGAAGGAGAGACAGAAAAAGTGCTCAAAATGGAGCAGGCGCTCAAAACAAACATCATCGGTCAGGATGATGCCGTACAAACAATTTGCCGAGCCATTCGCCGTAGTAGAGCAGATATTAAAGATCCTCATCGCCCAATTGGAGCCTTCCTATTCTTAGGACCTACAGGCGTTGGAAAAACGCATTTGGCGCGCCTCTTAGCGCTCCATATGTTCGGCGGCGAAGATGCTCTCATTCAAGTCGACATGTCTGAGTACATGGAGAAATTTGCGATCAGCCGCATGACAGGATCTCCTCCCGGATACGTCGGATACGAAGAAGGAGGACAGCTCACAGAACAAGTTCGGAGACGCCCCTATTGCGTTGTCCTATTTGATGAAGTGGAAAAAGCACATCCTGATGTAATGAATCTTCTTTTGCAAATTCTCGAAGAAGGAAGACTCACAGATTCTGTCGGAAGAAAAATCGACTTCCGTAATACCATCATTATCATGACGTCGAATTTGGGTGCAGATCTCATCCGTAAATCGACAGAAGTCGGATTCCTCGCGAAAGAAAATGTTTTAGACTACAAGAGCATGCAAGAAAAAATCGAAGGCTCCGTCAAAAAACATTTCAAACCGGAATTCATCAACCGCTTAGATAGCCTTGTAATCTTCAAAACTCTCGACAAAACAGCTCTTCGACAAGTGATCGACCTTGAACTCAAAAAATTGCAGCACCGGCTTGCAAAAAAGAAAATCACAATGGTTCTCGACGACACAGCCAAAGACTTTTTGGTCGAAAAAGGATACGCCCCCGAAATGGGAGCAAGACCTCTTCGCAGAGTCGTGGAACAATACTTGGAAGATCCTCTGGCAGAAAAACTTCTGCAAGAGCCAGATCATGAAAAACACTATCTTGCGTCGGTGAAAGATGGGAAGATCGTCTTTAACGAAGAGACCTCTCCAACGCCTAGCAAAGAAGAAATTTTAACGATTTCCAAAGCTCCCAGTGCCAGTGAATAACCAAAATGATGTCTCATCATCGGAAAATATCCGTTTTTTCACTGGCTATGATCTGTGTGGCAGCCATTGTCACACTACAAAATTTTCCTCTCCTCGCGGAGTATGGATTTTCTCTTGTCTTTTATCTGATTGTTGGGACTGCCATATTTTTCGTCCCTACAGCATTAGTTTCAGCAGAACTGGCAACAGGATGGCCTAAACGAGGGGGAGTTTACATTTGGGTCAAGGAAGCATTAGGATCAAACTGGGGGTTTCTAGCGATCTGGTTGCAGTGGATAGAAAATGTCGTCTGGTATCCAACAGTCATGTCTTTTATCGCAGCTACCATTGCTTACATATTCAACCCTGCTTTAGCAAATCATAAAATCTACACATTTTGTGTGATCCTTATTTCATTTTGGGGCATCACAGCCATCAATTTCTTAGGAATGCGATTATCCTCGATCATTAGCAGTATCTCTGTACTCTTTGGAACCATTCTTCCAGGCGCACTTATTATCGGTCTTGCCGTTCTATGGATACTCAGTGGGAATCCCTCTCAAATTGCCTTCACATGGAATAGTTTTATCCCTGATTTTTCAAAAGTAGATCATGTTGTTTTCTTAGTTGGAGTTCTTTTTAGTTTAGCGGGCATGGAAATGTCAGCCGTTCATGCCGAAGACGTACACAATCCTCAAAAAAACTACCCTCGCGCTATTTTACTATCCGCAATCATCATTGTAACACTATCAATATTAGGCTCTTTATCTTTAGCCATTGTTGTGCCTCAAAAACAAATCAGCCTTGTTGCTGGTGTTATGGAAGCTTTTGATGCTTTTTTTACTGCATATCACCTTTCCTTCCTCACTCCTTGCATTGCTTTTTTGACAGCCGTTGGAGCTGTTGGCATGGTCAGCACATGGATTGTTGGACCAAGCAGAGGATTACAAGCCGGCGGTAAAGATGCAGGACTTCCCCTCATCTTACAAAAAATGAATCAAAAACACATGCCAGTACCCCTTCTTTTATTACAAGGAGGTATTGTCACTGTGTTATCCTCCCTTTTTTTATTTATGCCAACAGTCAGTAGTTCTTACTGGATTTTAACAGCGCTTACATCGCAACTCTATCTTTTAATGTATATTCTCATGTTCATTTCAGCCATCGTATTACGATATAAAAAGCCAAATGTCATGAGACTCTATCGAATTCCCGGAGGAAATTGGGGAATTTGGCTCACAGGATCTGTGGGCATTTTAAGCTCTTTGTTTTGCATTGCGATTGGATTTATTCCTCCATCTTCTTTCCCAAAGGATAGAACCATCGAGTACGTCGGCTTTTTAGTGTTCGGAATAATGATTATGTGTGCAATCCCGCTGATTTTTACGTATTATAAAAAAAACAACAAATCATCACCCTAGGCTTTCATGTCTCACAAAAATTTATTTTGGAAAGACACCCCAATACATTTAATCGATCCTGCCTTTGAAAAGACAGTCCAAGATAAAGCCCTTGAAGAAATTATGCAGCTACTCGTTGCTGAAGGATTCACCACAATCACTTCATCAAATGTAGACGAAGCCTATTCAACATTTGCAGCCCACACGCATATGAGCTGTGTATTGATTAGTTGGAATCTAGGAGATCGAATCACAACAAAATTCATCCATGCGATCCGAGATCGCAACCCTCTCATTCCCATCTTTATCATGACAGAAAAACAAAAAATCAAAGATATTTCTCCAAAAATCATGGAAATGATTTCCGGATGTATTTGGAAATTAGAAGATACTCCTCGCTTCATTACAGGAAGGATCTCTGAAGCGGCAAAATCGTATATTGAATCCTTAATGCCGCCATTTTTTAAAGCCCTAATGGAATACACCTATGAACATAAGTATTCCTGGCACACCCCGGGACATATGGGAGGACTTGCTTTTCTTAAATCTCCAGCAGGTCGAATTTTTTATGATTTTTTTGGAGAAAACATCTTCCGATCCGATCTCTCCATTTCAGTGCCAGAACTTGGATCTCTGCTAGATCATAGCGGAGTGGAAGGAACCTCTGAAAAGCTAGCCGCCAAAGTATTCAAATCGGATAGAACTTATTTTGTGACCAACGGAACGTCCACTGCCAATAAAATCGTCAACCATGCCTGTGTCAAAAGCGGAGATCCTATTGTCCTTGATCGCAATTGCCATAAATCTCTACAGCACGCAATCACAATGACCGGCGCTACGCCTGTTTATTTGCTTCCCTCAAGAAATGCCTTAGGCATTATTGGCAGCATTTCTTATGACCAATTTCAATGGGATCATATTAAAACCCTTTTAAAAAAGTCTCCTCTCATTAAAAAAACACCCCAAAAAGTTCCTCTCATTGTGATTACCAATTCTACATATGATGGTTTGATCTATCACACAGAAAAAATCAAAAAACGCTTAGAGAATCACACAGAAAATCTACACTTTGATGAAGCTTGGTATGCTTATGCAGCATTTCACCCTATTTACAGCCAAAGATTCGGCATGTACTCCTCTCAATCAAAGTGCAATATTTTTACAACCCATTCAACACATAAACTGCTTGCTGCATTTTCACAAAGCTCAATGATTCACATTAAAAAAGGTGACTCAGGGCTCGATGCTTCTCTTTTTGACGAAGCGTACATGATGCACATGTCTACATCCCCACAATATGCCATCATCGCTTCGCTGGATGTGGCTAGTAAAATGATGGAGGGAACATTTGGCAAAGTTCTCCTTCAAGATGCCATTGAAGAAGCCATCATGTTTAGAAAAAAAATGGCGCAAATCCAGAAAGAATCCTCCACATGGTGGTTCCATATATGGCAACCATCTCACTATGGCAAAAAAAAATTCGAGGACTTAGATAACGACTTTCTGATGAATTCATCCAATTTTTGGACTCTAAAAAAGAAAGACTCTTGGCATGGATTTAAAGACATCGATGATAAAATGATGATGCTTGATCCCTGTAAAGTCACTCTGATCACGCCAGGCATTGATGAACAAGGGAAACTCAAAAAACATGGAATTCCAGCCCCTATCGTTACTCACTTTTTAAGAAGTCGAGGTATCGTCAACGAAAAGACAGGTTTCTATACGTTTCTTCTCTTATTTTCAATCGGAGTAACAAAAGGCAAATCCAGCCTTCTTTTCATTATTCTTTTTGAATTTAGAAAACATTACGAAGAAAACAGTCCTATTCACACAGTTCTCCCTGATCTTGCAACAGCATTTCCTGAAAAATATAGCACAAAAGGCCTTCGCGATCTTTGCGATGAAATGCACGACTACTTAACGGACAAAAACATTGTTCTTTTATCCAAAAGCACATGTGAAGAACTTCCGGACCCAGT
>CAYVDU010000112.1:0-5209 GCA_964450765.1 uncultured bacterium
AGTCAATTGGTGTTAGAAAATCCTCACTGGATTGAAGAATCTTTACGCGTTGAAAGTGTGAAAGAAAAAGTGATTTCAGGATCTAAGCATTGGATTTCTCTTCCGAATATTCAAAATCCACAGGAATTTTTGTCTTTGATGGAAGGGTTTTCTAGAGGGAGTCCGGAAGCTGTTTCTCTTTTAAGCGCGTATTATAGTCAAGATGATGTGTTTTATCGATTTGAAGAAATAGAAAAGATGCAAGATCGTCATTTGCTCACATTTGCAGAAGCGAAAGAGCAAGGACTTTTGAAATCGCTTGCAGAACGTTACTTAGAGTCAGAATATCGGATTGTTCGAGAGAAAAATCCTTCTCGTTTTCAGGATTCCTCTTCAAAAGAGTGGAAACCGCTTCATTTGGTCCAAGAGGATGTTGCTCGTATTGTGTTTGCGAATCTTTTAAAAGCGATTGGAGGAGAGGATAAACCATTTCCTTATTTAGCGTCGCACCGTTTAGAGATTTATGCGAAGGAAGCGATTGTTGCTTTGCATAAAGATCCTCAAGATATCCGCTTTGTGCAATCCGGGAATGATTCGATTTTGGATCAGTTTAAATTTGAAAAAAGAGAATGTCGCATTCAGCGTACAAATAAGGAAGAGTGGATGAAAGATCAAGTATTTGTTATGATGAATCCTCATCAGTGGTCAGAGGTGCATGTGGCTCCAAATGGAAAAATTGCTTTCTTTTATTTTGAAGAAAAGAAAACATCTGAACCTGAGATTTTAGAGCGTCTTCGAGCATCTCAGGCAGTGATTGCGGGTGATGCAAAACGTTATATGGCGGAGCGATTGCTAACAACAGTAAAACAACGGAATGCAATGCTAGTGCCAAACCGAAAATAATTTTTAGGGTGATCTATGAGTTTTTTTGATGATTTACCAGCTTTTTCTCCTGTCCAGTTTTTTGGAGTATCTTCCGATTGTTTTTACATTCGAGATCGTTTAAAACCGGAGAAAGAATATCTCCTTCCATCGACTTCAGATCTTTTGGGGGAATCTTCATTTGCGGACGTATATGTTGGGTGGAATGTGGAGAAGGTTGCATTTCATTTCGCAGTCCATGTTCCTTTCCAAAAAGTGGGTGAGGATTTTCGTAAAGGCGATAGCATTGAGATTTTTTTAGATACTCGTGATTTAAAAACAAAAGGCGTTATTTCTAAGTTTTGCCATCACTTTGTTTTTTTTCCTGTATTGGTGCAAAATTTTTATGGCCGAGAGATGACTCGTTTTAGAAGTGATGATATGCATTCTTTATGCCATCCAGAAGATCTTATCGTTGTTCCTCGTATCAACGATCATTCTTATTCGTTATCGATAGAGATCCCGTCTCATTGTTTGCATGGATATGATCCTTTGAGTTTTTCTCGTATTGGTTTTACATACCAAGTGAATCGTTTTGGGGCTTCTCCTCAACATTTTGCCGTGTCTTCAGAGGAATATGTGATTGAGCAGCATCCGGCTACTTGGGGAACTCTGAAATTGCAAAAGGAATAGAAATGTCTCAGATGTATTGCACTCCATCGCATGAGTGGCTTCTTGTCCAGGGGGATTTAGGAACGGTTGGAGTGACGGATCGAGCTCAAAAAGAGCTGGGAGATGTTGTTTATGTTGACTTGCCTAAAGTGGGGCAAGTTTTGAAAAAGGGAGAAGCTGCGTGCGTTTTGGAATCGACAAAGGCCGCGGTTGATGTTTACGCCCCTGTTTCAGGAAAAGTCGTGAAGGTTAATGAAATTTTGCAATCTCAGCCCAGTATTATTAATCAGCAAGCTCAAGAAGGTGGATGGTTGTTTCAGATGGTATTATCTGATCTGAGAGAGCTTTCAAATTGTCTCGCTGAAATGTAGTGTTGCTGGTAGACATCTGGAGAGTATTGAGGTTCCCACGATCATCACTAGAGATGATTCGAGTTTATCGCCATTTCATTTTCTACGGATGTGATATGCGAAAGCTGTCAAGGATGGTCTAAACGACTGTAAGCGGTTGATTGAGTAGTTGATGTCCGTATCGATAGAGAAGTTGCATTTGGCCTTCTGTTTGAACAAACCAAGAGCTTCTTTCTTCTCTCATGGTAAGAATAAGTTCTGCTAGAATTCTGGGAAGGGTTTCTTCTGTTGGAGTTGATAATTGTCCTCTCCGAATGTGTTCTATGCGGTCCTTTAAAAGTTTGGCTGTAATGAGAGTTCCCGTACGTCCAACTCCTGCATAGCAATTGACCCATAGACGTGCATTAGGAAAATGTTGCCTTCGTATGTCCATAGTCTTGTTAACAGACGTGACGAGTTCGTCGAGATCTTGTAATTCTATTGTGGCGCCATCGGTCCATCTAGGAAATGCATATCGTAAGAGATTGGAGCGTTCAATAGTGGATTGAGGCTGAGATGGTGAGAATGGAGTGGAGAGTACGGAAATAATATTTATTTCTTCCTCATTCTCTGGTAGTTCATTTGGGGGTCTAAGATCAACGCAGAAATCTCCCCGTTGAGTCGCATTGAATAACAATCTTCCTTGATCGAGAGTTCTAGGAGCGCATGCTGCAAAGATTGGATAGGTTGCAAACTTAGCCCCAACCCGATTGGCTAGAGAACATCTGTGTATTTGAGGTTGTTGATTTTGTTGTGTTTGTATATGTCTTTCTTCATATACAGCCATTGTAGGGCCGGTAGAACTTGAAAATCCCCTTTCACCTCTGTGTACAAGTATTTGTTCTGGTGCTCTTTGGGCTTCTCTTTCGATGATATCTCTTGTATTCTCTTGTAATTGGATCCATAAATCGCGCATGCGATTTTCAGTAGGAGGTGTGCTGATTGCTGGCATTGGTGATGTGAGATGATCCGGGGGGGCTTCTTCTCTTGATCTTCGGGTAGGGGAAATGGTCATTTTTTGGCTGTTTTATTAGAAAAAATTTCTTAAATTTTAATGTTTTAAACCATTTAATTCAATCGCGAAAAATATAATAGCAGATAGAGATTTTAGGACGTATGTGCCGAAAACTGGTTCAAGAATCGACTTGCTTTAGTACAATGACTCTAATGGGTTCAGTGATTGAAGTGATATTTAGTGTGATAATAATTCTGAGTGTCTTTAATTTGTAAGCGGCATAGTTGGATGATGGTCGTGCATGTCTCTTCATAAGAGGTTTTTTGTTTTTTTTATTTTGTTAAGCTTCATTTTTCTGGGGAAGCAGCTGATTTTACAAGGGGCCTTTCTTTGTGTTAGGACATATGTGCATGTATTCAAAGGCTGGCATATTTCTGTGGATTCTTTGCGATGGCAGGGATCTACGATTGTTGTTGAAAATGGTTCGTGGACTTCTGGATCTAATATTTCTGTTTTTGCACCGAAAACTATTATTTCTTTACAAGGTCGACATCTCTCTTTAGAGAATCCTTGTATTCATGTCTCTAAAATTGAGGATGTAGGCGAAGGAGTTTCTTTTCCTTGGAACATTTCGATTGTCAATGGAGATTTAGAGTGTCTTGGTTGGAGTTTTTTGGGATTGTCTTTGGAAACAAATGAGGAAAGGGCATCCGGATCTTTCTTGTTAAAAGATCGTGTGTCGCGTTTTTCTTTTGATGTGGAGTTGAAAGAAAAATCTTGTTGGACTCTTTCTTTAGAGAATGTGGATATTGCGTCTTTTGGACAACCATGGAGTTCTTGCATTCAAGGAAAAGTGACAGCAACTAAAAATGAAAAAGGGATGTTTTTGAGTCAATGTCATTTGGATGTTTCTCATCTTTCATATTTGGATCTTTTGCAAGATGTGTCTTTGAGTTTGGACTGGGAAGGCTCTTTTGAAAAGATATTTTCTTCTTTTGATGCAGACTCTTTATTAAAGGCAGTTTTGGATGGATCATCGCGCATTAATATTCTTCAGGGGAAAGTTTGCTTAAATCATTCTCAAATTTGTGATTTGAAAGGAGATTTTGGAGTTCATGGTTCTTTAGGCGCTCAGTGGGATGTTTTTGGAAAGGTGGGTGTTGAGACAATTTTCTTTTCAGGCAAAGGAGTTTATCAGAGCTGCGAAAAGAGTTGGATGGAGTCATTGATTCGTTACGGGACATCTTCTTTTTCCCTTCAAGCCAAAGAAGAAAATGCACGCTATGTATCTGATCTCCAAGTGCATTTAGCCATTCAAGAGGACATGAGAATTTTCCAAGATGCTGCGCAGAGGATCGCTGCAAAATGGGGTAATTCTTTCGTTCGCTCTTGTGTTTTCCATGAAGGGGTAATGGATGGATCGTTTCGTTTGATTTGGGACAAAGGCTCTATTGTATCGTGGAATGTACTGGATTTTGACATAAAAGATGTTCGCATTGCTACCGATCAAGGTTCTTTTTTTTGCGAAAGAGCTCTTTTCAAAGAAGGAATGTATTGTTTGAATGGAGGTAAGTTCCTTTGTGAAGAGATGGAAGTTTTGTGGCGGGCAGAGGGAAATGAGGCTAAGAAAGAAGGTCGTTTCTCATTAGCAAGTAATGGATGGCAGGTTGCTGGTGACTTTGTAGGAGATATATCTTCTTTTCAGGGAAGTTGTTCTACTGTTGGCGATATTGAAGGAGAATTTTTATTTTCTGGGAAAATAGGAGATCGTCTTTCTTTTTTTGTAGATCGAGGTAAATTCTCTCTTTTCCCATTTTCTCTTTCTGAATTTTCCATGGAAATGGAGGCAAATTTAGAAAAAATATCCCTATATCATGTGAAAGGTCTTTTGGATGTTGGCTCTGTGTTTTTTTTATACTGCCCGATCTTGGAGTCGGATGGGGTTTTTGATGTTCGCTTAGAGAGAGAAACTCTGAATCTGCTCCGTCTTGTAGGTCATTCTAAAGAAGGGTTTTTTAACGTTGATGTAGATCGTAGTCATTGTTTTGGAAATTTTGTTTCTTGCGGTTTTTTATTATGGACAAAAGAAGGTGTTCAATCAGCTCATTTGCAGTTTGATTTACTCAAAACTTCCTTGGATAGTGTGTTTTCTCCCTTTATTTTAAAAATAAAGGAGTCGCTCGGTCAATTTGCTGTGGATCGTGACTTGGAGTCTTTGTTTGTTTTCAGAAGTGATGTTGTTTGTAAAATTGATTACAATCGATTGAATGGAACAGACGTTTTATTAAGGAATCCTTTAGAAGATCACGTCTTTTTGCATGGAACTTACCGAGACTCTGTTTGGCAATTGAAT
>CAYVDU010000113.1:0-2652 GCA_964450765.1 uncultured bacterium
CGATCAGGTTCTGGTGAATAAAAACTTAGAGGGTGTCTACAAAGTAAGGGTTCGTCGCTTTTGGGGATTATTTTGGCCGATTTTCGATTAAAAATCGGAGGGTATATACCCGTTCTAGTTGAAAGGTCTCTATATTTTTCTTTTTCTGCGCTGATCCTTAAAGTTTTTATTTATCGGAACCTGATCGAAACAAAGAACTTTCAACTGGAACGGGTATAGAGAAAAACCCCAGAATTATAGAGATCCTGAGGTGTTCTAAGAAGGAAGAAAAAAATTTACAGATTTGCGGAGTTAGGGTCTAAAGTCAACATTTGATTGTATGTGTTGACAGACTCCACGTAGTTATTCCAAAGATCTGGTTCTGTTTTATTGTGGCGAACTGCTTGAATGAGATCTCTTTTGCAAGCAGCTAGAGATCTTTTTGGACTTAGAATTGTAATAATTTCTTTGTCTCCTGCTAGGCGGGCAATGTTCAGCATTCGTTCTAGTTGGATGCGAGTGAAGTTCATATGTTCACGACGCTTACGAGACCCTCTAGGAGCTCTTTGTTTAGGAGCTACAATCGTTGGCTTGTCAGATTGAATAACAAATTTTTCAATAATAGAAGACAATTCTTGGGGTTGTCTATATTTCATTTTTCTTAAAGTAAAATGATGCATATAGCCACCTGATTTCATAGGAAGATATTTGCAGAGTTCGTTTTCTTTACGCGCGCCAATTTTTTTAATTGCTCGTGCGATAACGTCATCAATATCTTTAGTTATCTTTGCTTTGGAGTCGATTTGCTCTTTTTGTGCGACGCTCATGAATTACCATCCTAAACTTTTAACTTAAATATACCCAATTTTTGGGTACACGAAGGAATCCTTCGGATTGTTTAACAATTTTTAAATCTAAGAAATACCCTTTTTATTAGAGGCTACAAAAAAGTCTCTATTTATTAGGTAATTCTCTTTTTTCTCTCTATTTTTGAGAGTTAATTGGGGATTGTATAAGGATAGGATGTTTTTCGCAAGCAGTCTTTTTTTCTTTGTTATTTTTTTGTTACTCTCTAATCAATGATGCTTCTATAATAAAATGCATATGTCAATATTGAAAAAACTTTTTTTTGCAATCCTATTACTGTCGATGTTAGGGGGGATGTTATCTGCGTGCTCCCATCGAGGCTCTCGTATTAAAGATTGGATGCAAGATTCAAATCGACTGCGAGTGTTATCGACCACTGCGCAAGTGAATGATCTGGTGACCGCCGTAGGTGGGGATAGGGTGAATTCTTGGGTGCTGATTCAAGGAGACTTAGATCCTCATAGTTATGAATTGGTCAAGGGCGATGATGAAAAATTTGCTGTAGCGGATCTTGTTTTTTACAATGGTCTTGGGTTAGAGCATGGTGCAAGTCTTTCTTCCACTTTGAGAGCCTCTTCTAAATCTGTGGCCTTGGGGGAAAAAATAGCAAAGCGCCATCCTGAGAAGATTTTGAAAAAGGGAGATATTGTGGATCCTCATCTTTGGATGGATATTTCTGTTTGGAAGCATGCTATCGATCCGATTTTGAAAGAGCTGTCACGAGTAGATCCTGAGGGAGAGTCCTATTATCAGGAGAGGGCAAATCGTTTTCTTTTGGAAATGGAAGAGGTTCATTTGGCAATTCGGGATCGTTTGCTTTCTATTCCTTCGGAAAAAAGATATTTATTAACAAGCCATGATGCATTTCGTTATTTTGCTAAAAGCTATCTTTCTGATGAGCAAGATCAGAATTGGTCTGAGCGTTTTGCTGCACCGGAAGGATTGTCTCCGGATGGACAGCTAAGTTCTATAGATATTCAAAGGATGATTGAGTTTGTTACATCAAAAAAACTCCTTGTATTGTTTCCAGAGTCAAATGTGAGTCGCGATTCTATTGAAAAAATTGCAGCAGCGGGTAAGGAAATGGGGCTTTCTGTGCGGATTTGCACGGAGCCTTTATATGGGGATTCTATGAGCGGTCTTTGTTATCTTGAGATGATGCTGGCAAATGCGGATGTAATTGCAAGGTATTTGCAATGACAGAATGGGCGCTGGAAGTTCAAGATTTAAATGTGAATTATGGGAAGACCCCTGTTTTATGGGATGTTTCTTTGAAAATTCCTAAAGGTGTTCTTGTTGGGGTTTTAGGTCCGAATGGCGCCGGGAAAAGCACATTTTTGAAATCCATCCTAGGACTTGTAAAACCGCTGTCGGGCAAGATCGAATGCCTAGGGGTTCCATTTTCTTTAAATATTCAAAGTCAAGTAGCTTATGTTCCTCAGAGAGGCTCCGTGGATTGGGATTTTCCAATTACTGCTTTGGAAGTTGTTTTAATGGGACGTTTTGGGAAATTGGGTTTATTTGGACGTCCTCGGAAGGCAGATAAAGAAGCCGCTTTGCGTGCTTTGGAATTAGTGGGAATGAGTAGTTTTAAGGATCGCCAGATTGGTCAGTTATCAGGAGGTCAACAGCAGAGACTTTTTGTGGCTAGAGCCTTATTGCATGATGCTGAGATTCTTTTTTTGGATGAACCGTTTGCCGGGGTCGATTTGGCCACAGAAAAAGCGATGATGGGACTTTTAAAAGAATTAAAGAAAGAGGGAAAAACAATTTTTGTGGTGCATCACGATTTGCCAACGGTTCCTG
>CAYVDU010000113.1:2662-5185 GCA_964450765.1 uncultured bacterium
GGTTCCTGAGTATTTTGACTGGGTGGTTTTGTTGAATACAAGACTTGTCAAAGCAGGTCCTGTAGAAGAGGTGTTTACAAAAGAAAACATTGCTCATGCATTTGGAAAAAACCAGACCCTTTTTGAGGAGGCAGCGTATCTTTCTGCGAAGACGGTCAGCGGCATTTTATGACTTTGATTGAGTTTTTCACCGATCCTATTTTCCGTGCACCGACTTTAGGTACTTTGTTCATGTGTATTGCCTCGTCTTTGATGGGAGTAGTGCTGTTTTTAAAAAAGAAAATGCTTTTGTCTGAGTCTTTATCCCATGCTACGTATCCTGGCGTTGTGATGAGTCTTTTGGTCTTTGGATCTTTTTTCCCTCATTTACAAGGCTTTGCGCCGCTGATTGTGATTGTTGGAGCTTTTTTTTCTTCTTTAATGGCTTTGAAATTTATTCTTTTTTTACAGCAAAAGCAGAAAGTATCTCCAGATACTTCTTTAGTATTTACCCTTTCTTTATTTTTCGGAGCAGGTCTTCTTGCTGCAAGTGCTATGCAAGTAGTTTTGCCTGTGTGGCATAAATACACGCAGATGTTTCTGTTTGGACAGCCTGCAACGATGACGGATATTCATATCTTTTTATATGGAACGTTGGCGTTAGTGGTTGTGTTCTTTGTGTGGCTGTATTTTTATCCCTTGCAGGCATCTTTATTTGATCGCAATTTTTCTTTGAGCACAGGGGTGAAAGTCGTTTTGTTAGAGAGGGTTGTTTTTTGGCTTCTTCTTTTATCGATCATTGTGGGAATTCGCAGCGTGGGTGTTGTTTTAATGTCGGGGATGTTGATTGCTCCTTCCGTGGCGGCAAGGCAATTTACACATTCTCTTTCTAAAATGTTTATGTTGGCCGCCTTTTTTGGAGCAGCGAGTGGTCTTTTAGGAAATGGTCTTTCGATTTTAGGATCTTTTTTGTTGTCAAAATCGGAGAAGTCAATGACTTTGCCAACGGGACCCATGATTGTTCTTGTCGCTTGTTTTATCGCATTCTTTTCTCTTTTTTTTGCTCCGCAAAAAGGTCTTTTATTTCGCAAATGGAGAGCCTTTTGTTTTCGATTGCGTTGCGTGGAAGAGAACATTTTAAAAAGTCTTTGGAAACGAGGAAATGCATCAAGGAGAGATCTTGTTTTATTGTTTTCTTTGAATCGCATTTTTTTATCGTTTGTTCTGAGTCGTTTGTCAAGGCACGGATGGATCGTGTACTCAAGTAATCATCAATACGCATTAACAGTGGATGGGAGAAAAAAGGCGGCTCGAGTTGTTCGCCTGCATCGTCTTTGGGAGTTATACTTGGCAGATACATTGAAGCTAAATGTAGAAAAGGTTCATAAAACGGCAGAGGAAATGGAGCATATTTTAACGCCCGATCTTGAAGAAAGGTTAACGCGCCTTTTAGAGAATCCAACAAAAGATCCTCATTTGCAACCGATTCCTGGAAAAAGTGAGTTGATATGAATCCATATTGGGGGACCACTTTTATTGAATTCTGTCAGGTTTTTTTCTCTCGTCTAGGCGGCGCTTTTAGTTCTTCTTTAGCGACTGATGAAATTCAAGTTGGAGTTCTGAGTTGTGTGGCCATTGCTTGCGGACTTGTAGGTCCATTTCTTGTTTTAAAGAAAATGACGATGTTTGCGAATTCCTTATCTCACACTATTTTGCTTGGGATTGTGGGCGCTTTTCTTTGTTTTGGAGGCGCAGTCATCTTTGATTTTTCTCATCTTCTTTTAGGGGCTTGTTTAGCCGCTGTTCTTACGGTGTTTTTGACAGAAGGTTTAGTCAAATGGTTTGAAATTACAGAGGATGCAAGTATTGGCCTCAGTTTTACATTCCTATTTGCTTTAGGAATTGTTCTGTCGAATTTATTTTTGCGCGATCTGCATTTGGGGAGCGAATCTGTCATGGGGAATACGGATGCTTTGCTTAAAAAAGATCTTCTATTTTCTTTTTTTCTTTTGCTTTTGAATGCTTTTGTTGTCTGCCTTTTTTATCGTCAGTTCAAAATGATTAGCTTTGATCAAAGTTTTGCAGCGGTTTTGGGTATCCCTTTGAATTTTTTTCGTTTTTTATTGTTTTTTCTTTGCGCCGTTACTTGTGTAGGCGCTTTTCGCGCTGTTGGCGTTTTATTAGTTCTTGCATTTCTTGTCGGTCCTTATTTAACGGCTCGTCTTTTCTGCCATAGGTTAGGTCCTCTTTTATTTTATACTTCCTTGATTGGAGTTGTTGCTTCTTTTTGCGGAGTTGGCCTGACTCGGCATATTTTAACAGTATATGATCTTCCTCTTTCAACAGCCGGTATGGTTGTGTGTTTGATTGGTCTTTTTTATTTTTTGGGTCTTGGATTGCGTCGTATACCGAAGAAAGGTAAAGAATCGGTTTTTCAGCGAGATTGAAAGCTGATTCTTCATCTTTCTTCGGTATATACCTGTTCCAGATGAAAGGCACCTATTCGGATTGAATTGAAAGTCGCCGGGATTGAATTATTTTAAA
>CAYVDU010000114.1:0-3723 GCA_964450765.1 uncultured bacterium
GTTTCTTTTTTAAAATTGAGTGTGTCTTGTATCTCATACTGTTTATACAATTCTAAATTGCTGACGCTTGAACATTCACTTTGACGGCCGGATCTCTGGAAGCAGGCAGCTATTTTGATTTTATGAATCCATTGAGGATTAGATCGGCTTTTGTTGCGCGCCCAAGCGACAATGCCAGAGGAATCTGCAATAGGATAATGAAGCAATAGGTTGAAAATGTCTTCGGCTAGCGCTCCTTGTCGTAAACTGTGCGCAAGTCCGTGATTGGCTCTTTCGACAGTATAAAGAACGTTTCCAATGATTCTTTCTTTTCTATCCTGAGTTCGCCCCTTGGAATAAGTAGCGAGGAAATATGGCTGAACCATTTGCATGATATGTGTTAGCCTCTGCCCGTGCTCATTGTTTTGTATATTTGTTTTGGAAACCTGTTGAGGGAGACGGGGTTGGTGTTGAATGGTCGAGTTACGGTCGTTTTGAAATAATGAAAAAATCTTTTGAACGGCTAAATAAGAGGAAACTCCTATAGCAGCTACGATAAGAAAAGATCTGATTGGCAAAGGGTTTGTTATGTTTATCATGAAGTGCAGATTATTTTTGTATGATTATACTCAAGATTAATTAAATTGTCATTTAAAACGATTTCATATTGATAAACTTTATTTTATATATGTTTTTCTTGGTGGAGAGATTCGCTTGATTCTTCAACTTTCTTCGGTATGTACATTTCTTTTTTTTCGGTGTATATTTCTTCCCTCATTCATTGAATGGGTTTTAGGGCTGCATGGAAAAAGGTCGATTGGAATGTCTTTATCAGCGACATCATCAAAGTAGAAGCCGTTATGGATATCTGTACTGTCATGGGCAGCGTGGAGTTTACATCCGTGAATGGATAGGAAAGGGAAAAAAAATTCTAGATCTAGGATGTAGAGATGGAATGTTGACTTCTTTTTATGCTGAAGGGAATCAAGTTACAGGGGTGGATATTGACCGAAAGGCTTTGGAAATGGCGCGCACTCAATTACAGATTCAAACGTGTTGGTTGGATTTGAATGAAGAATGGCCATTTTCTTCGGAGTCATTTGATGTGATTGTAGCTTGTGAAATCCTGGAGCATTTATTTGTTTTGGAGCCTTTTTTAGAGAAATTGCATGCTACTTTGCGCCCCGGAGGACTTTTTATTGGTTCTGTGCCGAATGCATTTCGCATGAAGAATCGTTTGAAGTTTCTATTTGGACGAGAATATGAAAATGATCCGACTCATGTGCGTCAATTTTCTTGGAAAGGGTTGCATGCGTTATTAGCGCATCGTTTTCAAGACATCCAGATTATTCCTTTACAAGGGAAGATTCTTCCTTTTATTCCTGTATCTCCCTATACATCGCCGTATTTGAATCGATTATTTGCTAAAGATTTACTGTGGTATTGCGTGAAGAAGTGTTCCGAAACTGATTCTTGAATCATTTTTGGTGCAGACTTTCAAAAAAGTGAGAATTGATAATGTCTTGAGGTTTTAAAGGTGTTGGGATAGGGGCTTCCCACGATATGAGTTCTAATGTGTTTTCTTTGTAAATATTCGGATATAAAAAACGAGCTCTTAAGGAAGTAGAGGTTGTTTCAAGGATAAATTCTTGCGGTGTTTCAAGACCATTTTGAGCAAATGAGATCCAATAGTTTCTTTTTTGAGGGTGAAATAAAGACCATCCATTGGCTTGCGTGAGAGGAATGGGTTGTCCTGTAAGATAATGAAGAAGTGATGGAAAAATATCAATGTGAGTGGCTATTTGGCCTTGTACGGGGAGTGTATTGTTTTGAAGTTTAAAAAAGATGGGAACGCTTGTTTGAAAATGATTGAGATGAGTTCCGTGAAATAGAGCCCCCTCTTCAAAAAACTCTTCTCCATGGTCTCCTGTAATCATGATGCATGCATCATCATACGCTTTATGAGAATGTAAGAATTGAAAAAATTGGCGCATGAGCGAGTCGATATAGACAATCGAATTGCGGTAGCGGTTTTTAATAGGTTCTATATTGTGCTTGCTTAAAGTCAGATAATCAATTTGTTTGGGAATCGGATGGAATTTCCCGGGCGGAGGAAAGCTGTATTCTGAGTGAGTTGCATCGAGAAAAAAAATAAAGAACTGTCCTTCCTTCATGTTGTCTTTTGCAAAGTCTTTCTCAAAATTCTCAAGGCATAAGGCATCTTTTTGCCAAGCCTCTAGGCTTGTGATGGGAGGGAATTCTTTGATTGTGTCAATGAGGGTTCTGTCTTTGCCAAAAAGCATCTGATCCATGTCGAAATAGAGTAAATCTGTAGAGGGATATACATGGATTTTATATCCCAAGGACTTCAGATGTTTTAGTGCTGGGCTTCCTTGTGTCCATTCTTGGTGAACAAAAGTCCAGTGGCAAGGGAGCATCGAATAAAAGATGGAAAACCAAGAATGTTGTGTGCCGTTTGCATTGGCAAAAGAGAGAGGAAATTGAATGTTTTGGTTTGCGAAAGAGAATAGATGGGGAGCGATTTCTTGAGTGATAAAGTCTTTGCGTAGAGTTTCGATGACGAAAAGATAGATATTTGGTTTTGATGAGAGTAACGCTAAGGAATGGCAAGGGGTGGATTCCTTGGGTTGCGGAATGGGAAATTGAGGGGTGAGTTTGTCTGTGTAAGGGGCGAGGAAAGTCATTCCTAAAGGTAGGATTTTTTGGAATTTTTTATAGGTAGTTATAGAGAGTCTTGATTGTACATAGACATCAGAAATGAAAAGAAGAAGGATAGTAGCTATGATCACTTGGCTGATTTGATTAAAGGAAAGGTACAAGGGTTTTTTCTTTGTGAACTGGAGCAATCCCCGATCTAATAAGATACTTACAATGGGAATCATTAAGACGGATACTATGATGAGCATGAGCATTGTTTTGTTCATATTGAGCGCAAGAAAGACTCTTCCTATGTGAAAAATGCTGTCGCCAAAAAGGAATTTAAACAAATACATAATGGATGTGTCTAAAAGACGAAGCATGATGAAATCGATGAGATAGATGAGAAAAGCTGTTGTAATTAAGGAGAGAAGTACTGAATAGATCCACTGAGGGCATAGGCATTTAAAAAGGTATGCAGACAGAAGGAAAATTTCAATTTCTAGGGCTGTTTGCAGAAGGATGTATAGAAAACAGAAAGAAGTAGGGGATATGGATGGATCTTGAAATAAATGGAAAGAAGCCAGGCTGCTAACCCAAAGAAACAAGAGAGTAAAGTAGAGGTAGTTGACTTTTATTTTTTTAGAAGAAAACTGGATCAGTTTTTGAAATGAATAGTGCATGAAATGTTCTCATATCATTTTTTAAGAAGATCTTCCAACTTTTCTTGAATTATTTTCGGTATATATTTTAAATATGATGCATAACCCGTTCCAGTTGAAAGCTACCCTAGAAAACTGAATTAAAAGCTCTCAAATTTCGAATAAAAGCTCGGGGGTCAATATTGAATTTAATATTAATCCCGATTTCTTATTCAAAAGTTGAGGCTTTTAATCGGTTTTATTTTGGGGGCCTTTCAAGTGGAACCACTATATGTCGATTCTTGAAAATATTTTAAGGAAATTTGTGATGAGAAAGATGGTTTTTTTTCTTTGTTGGACTGCAAGTATGCTGACATCGTTGTCTGCCAAGGACGTCGATCGTCCTTCTCAATCACAGCAAACTCAAACATCTTCTGTTGTTGTA
>CAYVDU010000114.1:3733-5183 GCA_964450765.1 uncultured bacterium
TTGGGCGGAGGGATCGGAGGTTTAACTGCTGCTGTTTATTTGGGAAGAGCCGACTTTCATCCTCTATTAATTGAGGGGGCATCACCGGGAGGGGCTCTCAGTCAATCTCATAGCGTTCAAAATTGGCCGGCAGAATTGGAGATTCAAGGCGATGTATTGGCAGAGAGACTTCGGAATCAGGCCGAAACGTGGGGAGCGAAAATAGTTTCAGAAGAAGTGACTGCTGTTGATTTTTCGAAGAGTCCTTTTTTGATTCAGACAAGATCCCTCGATGGATCGGGGACAGTTCGGAAAATATGGGCAGATTCTTGCATTATTGCAATGGGTTCGAAACCTCATTTTTTAGGTGTTCCTGGAGAGACTTCATATTGGGGGCGTGGTGTTACGAATTGCGCCATTTGCGATGGGAATTTATATCAACAGCAAATTGTTGGAGTTGTTGGCGGCGGCGATGCTGCTGTATTGGAAGCTCTTTATCTTTCCAATATTGCAAAAAAGGTATTTGTTTTTGTGAGGAAAGGATCTTTTAAAGCGAGTGAAAAAAAACGAGTAGAGCAGCTTCTCTCAAAATCGAATGTAGTTGTGATGTTTAATACGGAAATTATCGAAATCAAAGGAAATAAAGAGTCTCTGACTAGCGTGCTTTTGAGGACCAAAAAGAAAGCGGCTGTAGAAATGCCTCTGAATGGATTGTTTTTGGCCATTGGATCAGAACCAAATACTTCTCTTTTTGCAGGTCAATTAAAATTAGATAGGCAAGGATATATTGTTTTAAAAAAGGGACAAGAAACGTCTGTTCAAGGAGTTTATGCGATAGGAGATATTGCAGATCCTGTGTATAGACAAGCAATTACGGCAGCAGGGGATGGAGCGAAAGCGGCTCTTGAGGTGCAGCAGTATCTTTCGGATCGTGTGAATGTAGAAAAGCAAGAGAAAAAAAGATCCTCTAAAGTTGCTCTATCGCATCAAAAATCTTCGGTGATTGAAGTGCAAAGTGAAGAGCAATTTAAAAGAGAGTTAGAGTTGAGCGATGTTCCGGTGATTGTGGATTTTTATGCTACATGGTGCGGCCCTTGTAAACGATTTGCTCCTGTCTTTGAATCTGCTGCGGAGCATTTAGAAGGGAGGGTGAAATTTTTGAAAGTGAATGTAGAAAAATTAGGGGATCTAAGTCGTGGTTATGGGATTCGTGCTATGCCGACGACGCTTCTTTTTTCTTCGGGTCAGGTGGTAGAAAGAAAAGTGGGACCTGATCAAATTATTGATTTATTAAAGCAGCTAGAGAGACATTGATTGAGATATTTTTTTTGCTATAAAGGGAATTGCAAAACTCGCTTTGAGCGCAAAATTTGATCATTTTTTCGTTGGTTCAATTTTTTGCAAAGTGACATAACCTTGTGGCCTTAGGCACTTTGCAAAAAATTGAATCCAACGGAAAAAGGGCAAATTT
>CAYVDU010000115.1:0-238 GCA_964450765.1 uncultured bacterium
ACCAATTGACTGCGAACATATGCATCTACCTTCATACGAATGGCAGGATCCAATCGATCTAAAATACAAAATCTCTCATCTCTTGAAGAGGCTTCTTCTAAAACGGGAAATTTCACTCGAAGACGAACCCAATGATCCGGTTGCAATGCAAAATCCAACACTTCTTTCATGGTTGCTTTTAAGCCCACCATTGCAAGCGTTGTTTGGGCCATTTTCACTCGATACGAAGTCTGGACTA
>CAYVDU010000115.1:248-5104 GCA_964450765.1 uncultured bacterium
GATCGCATCTAATGATAGAATTGCAGACGGAAGCGACAAAAGATCTTTCTTCCCGGAAATGAGCTGAAGATATACTTGAAATTCCATCAAATCCTGAAAATCCCTTAAATGAAGAGCTTGCGGAATTTCATACATTTGAACGACCGATGTCTCTTCTGCAAATTGAGCAAAATCTCGACACGACAATCGATCCACAAAAGCTGCGCTACCCACTCCATGGAAATATCTACGGAACAAAAGAACAGAGCGCCAAACGCGAGCCGCTGCATCCTCGTCAAATCCAATCATACGCAAATGATCATGAAAGGTCACATTCGCCGCCAAATTCGCCGATTTCAGTTTCTGCATCGATATCTTGAAATTACAAAGCAGATCTCCCTTTGCCTCTTCCAAAGAAACAGAATACCCCTTAGCTTCGGCAAGACGCGCTGTATTCAAAATAAATTCGGAAGAAAGATCTAAAAAATTACGCCCAAACCAATCCGATAAAGAGTGATATCCAAACACTGAAAAATCTTCATATTGAAATGCGGGATCCGGAGTAACCCAAGAAAATTGCTGAAAATAATATCCCAGTACACGGCGGACAAATTCCGGAGGGCATGCCTTTTCTTGCTCATAAATTTTGACAAGATGTGAAAACGTTTTTAAAGACACTCCCTCTTCCTGCTGCAAAGCATCCAACTCGCGAATCAACGTTGGAGAGAACTTCTCCCATATAGAACGAACACTTAAAAAAGAAGCTTCCGGATGTGTATAGGGACGATATCGCTTTGCCCGCTCAGACCTCTCTTGCAGATCATCTTTCAATGCATCAAAATAATGAGAAACCACAAGATCCGAAAGGCCCGTTTTTAAAAGGTCATTGCGAAGAACCCCATCATTACAAAAATTAGGAGCAACGCCAAATCCCGTCATCAAGTCATCGCGGTCTGTCGATAAAAAGCGAGACATTGAAGTAATTTCCGATAACTTTAAAGGACTCCCATCCACTGCAGTGGCAACTACAGAATCCTCTTTTTCAACAGATCTATCCAATGCATCAAACATCCCAAAAAAAATAAACGATGATACGATGATTGCCGTGACGAAAAAAAAGAAAAAACGTTGATATCTACGAAAAAACTCTAACATACATCAATTCTCCGGATTCAACAATACCAGACCCTCTCAATAAATTCACAGTAGATAACCTGAACTCTGAAGTTGTAGCTAGAAGGCAAGACGAACAGGGATTGAATCAGGGTTTTGTAATCACAGGCGTAGAGATCAGCGCAGAAGGAGAGGAGAAGCGCAGAAGCGCAGAAAAAAAAGAAAGAAGAGACTTATTATTAAAATAACGCAAAAAAACACAATCAAATTACCAATATAGTTTCCCTTACATTAGTTTTTCGCAAAGCACCCCTTATCAAAACTTCTTCTTCTTTTCTTTTTTTCTGCGCTTCTCCGCTTCTTCTCTCCTTCTGCGCTTCTTCTCTCCTTCTGCGCTGATCTCTATGCCTGCAATCGCACAGACCTGATTCAACTCTGATCTCTATGCCTGCAATCGCACAGACCTGATTCAATTCTGGTCTCTACGCCTGTAATCGCACAAACCTGATTCAACGCCCTTAAATCAATAAGCTCTTGCGAAAAGAACGCGGCGGGAACTTTTTTCTCCACTCCACACACAGCGCCCTTCCTCTAAAGGCGAGTGATCCGGGATGCAACGAATGGTCACATTCAACATATCCTTGATCTCTGCTTCAACTTTCGCATCGCCATTCCAATGACACAAAGCAAATCCCCCGCCAATCTCTTCTTCTTTAGCACTAAAAAAGGCAATAAAGTCCTCTTTCTTATCAATTCTCACAGTATGCTGATCTCGAAACGCCTTTGCCTTTTCTAAAAGATTGTTTTGCATATCTTGCAAAATGGAAGGAATTTGCGACGCAATCTCTGAACGTTTCAATCCCATTTTATCTTTATGAGCCCTATCCCGTCTCGCAATCTGAAATTCTCCCATTTCCATTTCCCGAGGTCCTAGTTCCAAACGCAAAGGAACTCCCTTTTTAATCCAACCCCAAGACTTCTCTCCCCCACGAATATCTCTCTTATCTACAAACACCTTTAAAGGAGCCCCATCATAATGTACTTTACGAATCTCTTCAGCCAAAGCATCGGCATAACGCAAGACTTCTTCTTTCCCCTCTTCACTATGAAGAATTGGAATCAGAACTAAGTGCATCTCAGCAATCCGCGGAGGCAACACTAAACCATCATCATCGCTATGCGTCATAATAAGAGCGCCAATCAAACGGGTTGTCACTCCCCAAGAAGTGGTCCAAGCATACTCCCTTTCCCCTTTCACATTTTGGAATTGAATCCCGCACGAAATCGCGAAATTTTGTCCTAAAAAGTGAGACGTCCCCGCCTGCAAAGCCTTTCTATCTTGCATCATCGCTTCTATAGTATAAGTATGTACAGCTCCAGGGAAACGTTCGCTTTCCGTTTTTTCTCCTGAAATAACCGGAATCGCTAAATAGTAATGCGCAAAATCCACATAAATCTTCAGCATTTTTTTCGCCTCATGCTCCGCCTCTTCACGCGTTGCATGAGCTGTATGCCCTTCTTGCCAAAGAAATTCCGCTGTCCTCAAAAACATACGAGTACGCATTTCCCAGCGGACCACATTACACCATTGATTGATCAAAAGAGGCAGATCTCGATGAGACTCAATCCACTTAGCAAACGAATGCCCAATGATCATTTCCGACGTAGGTCGAACAATGAGAGGCTCCTCCAAAACTCCAGCAGGAACCAATTTTCCTTCCTGGTTTTTCTCAAGACGATGATGCGTCACAACAGCACATTCTTTAGCAAACCCCTCAACATGCTGCGCTTCTTTTTCCAAGAAACTCAGAGGAATGAACAAGGGGAAATACGCATTAACGTGACCGGTCTCTTTAAATTTTGTATCTAAATGACGCTGAATATTTTCCCATAATGCATAACCCCAAGGCTTAATCACCATGCATCCACGAACCGGGGCATGTTCGGCAAGATCTGCCGCCTTTAAAACACTTTGATACCATTCAGGATAATTTTCACTACGTGTGGGAGAAATCGCTGTTTTTGCCTTGGCCATGATCTTACCTAAATTAAAATTAGGCAAGTATAACTCTTTGAAAGGTTTCCTTCAATTTTTCAGCGATCTTGCGCCTCATCTTCTGCAGCATCTCTTGAGAATACACTCTTCCCAAAGGAGCAAATGAATACGACGACATCGCCTCAAAAACCGACTCTTGAGAAATTAAGATCTCCCTGAGCCACTTCTCCTCAGGAAATCCAAGAGAAATTGTCCCCTGATGCAGATACCCTCGTTTCGTCCTTCTCTGCGCCGATCCCGCAATTTTCACCCCCTGATACACCACATCATACTGGGTCGGCTTAGCCATACAAAAATTTTGACAATCCATTCCAAGAGTTGGAAAATCAGAGCGAATTAGTTCAATAGAATCAGAAAGAGAAAACACTTCTTTAACCACTTGCAAAACAATCTCATTCACAAAGCGATAATTATCCAATGTATTCAAAGAAAAAAAACGATGCGTAGAAGGCATTAAGAAAGAAAATGCATAATCCCAAATATGAAATACAATACCCCCGCCCGTAGGTCTTCGAGCCAAAGACAACCCATACTTCTCCACAGCCTCTAAATGCAAATATTTCTCCGGAGAAATAAAATACCCATACGTCGCAGGCAATCCGATCCAATCATATAAATGAAGAATCGGATCCCCCTCTAAATCTTGTAAATACTTAGTATCCAATGCCATATTTTCTATAGCAGAAGATGTTCCGGTATGAATTATACGCAACATAATTTCGGTAATTGTTGCATAAATATCTATCTAAAGTCTATTAGAGAGTTTGATACCGAAGAAAGGTGAAGAATCGGCTTTTTGACGAGATTCAAAGCTGTCAAATTTTCAAAAAGATAAAGGGTATAGTATCCATCCCCAATACAATACCCTTTATCTTTTTGGAAATTTGACGCTTTGAACTCCGTCAAAAAGCCGATTCTTCACCTTTCTTCAGCATACGTAACCTGACTTCAGCTCGATCTATATCGATATACCGGATTGAACTTTAGTCAAAAAAAGAGGTAAACTATACATATGTTTGACAAGTTTACAAATCGAGCAAAGCAAGTGATTAAGCTCGCCAAAAAAGAGGCGCAAAGACTCAATCACAATTACCTCGGAACTGAGCATATCCTATTAGGCCTTATGAAACTAGGTCAAGGCATTGCGGTCAATGTATTGCGCAATATGAACCTTGACTACGACATCATGCGCACAGAAATCGAAAAAATTGTTGGATTCGGCCCTGAGATTCAAGTCTATGGAGACCCTGCTTTAACAGGGAAAGTTAAAAAAGTTTTTGAATTTGCCAACGAAGAGGCTTCTGCATTAAACCATAATTACGTAGGAACCGAACATCTTCTTTTAGCTCTTCTTCGACAAACAGATGGAGTTGCCGCTCAAGTTTTAGAAAACTTAAATATCAATCTCAAAGAAGTCCGCAAAGAAATTCTCAAAGAACTAGAGACGTTCAATCTACAACTTCCTCCCATTGGAAATTCTCCATCATCCGCAGCACCTCAGTCCCCCGGAATGAACCGAGCATCTCAAGATCGCGCTCAAATCGTAAACGACAAAATGCCAGCCCTTAAAGCGTATGGCCATGACCTCACGGAAATGTGCCGCGAAGGAAAAATGGATCCTGTGATCGGAAGAAAAGATGAAGTGGAAAAACTCATTCTGATCCTATGCCGCAGAAGAAAAAACAACCCCGTATTAATCGGGGAAGCC
>CAYVDU010000116.1:0-5104 GCA_964450765.1 uncultured bacterium
CGGGGGTCTTCCTGTGAAGAGGTTTTTTGTTTCTGAAGATCCGGAAGTGATTAAAAATTATATCACGCCGCGCAAAGCTTCGGTTAAAAAGGTGGTTTATTCTTCTGCAATCACAGGTAAACTGTTTAACAGTAAAGCGGCTGTGGTTGATTCATTCAAAAAGAATTATGTGAAGGTTCTTTCTATGATTGAAGTGCAAAATCAAAACCGTTATCAGATGGAAGAAAAATTTCTTTCTTTTGTTCAGAAATATCTTTCAGAGGAAAAAATTGCTCAATTTGTGGAAGCCCTTTCTGAGCATTCTGAATTTGAATCCTACTTAAGTAAATGGGTCGAAAACGACGAATGATCGTTTCTTCTGCTGAAGAGATGCAAGAATTTGGAAAATCCGTTGCAAAGACGTTAGTGCCCGGTCGGGTTCTTGCTTTGTCCGGGGATCTTGGGGCCGGCAAGACCACATTTGTGCAGGGTCTTGCTCTTGGGTTGGGAATCGAAGATCCGATTCAAAGTCCTACTTTTGTATATGTCAATCAATATGCGGGGAAAGTGCCCCTTTTTCATTTTGATTTATATCGAATGAAAGACGTTGATGATTTTTTAGGGATGGGTTTTTTTGAGTATTTTGATCTCGGCGGTATTTGTGTGATTGAGTGGCCTGAGAGAATTGCATCCATCTTGCCTCAAGATGTTTTGCGGATTTGTTTTTCTCATCATGAAAAGGGGCGTCTTTTGGAGGTTTTAGGTGGGTTTGATCAATAAAGAAATTTTTGTGTGTGTGGATTGTGAATCTACAGGGCTTGATCCGAAACAGGATCGAATTATTGAAATTGCTGTCGCTACATTTTCTTTGGATCGAGTTTTACAAGAAAGAGAGACGCTCATTGATCCGGAGTGTGTCATTCCAGAAACTTCGCAAGAGATCCATAAAATTTCTCAAGAAATGATCGCAGGCAAACCTAAAATTGCGGAAGTTTTGCCGGAGCTTTTGAAAATGATGGAAGGCCATATTTTGTTAGGGCACGGAATTGCTTTTGATATTGCTCTTATTGCTGCAGAGGCAAAGCGTTTTCAGATCCCCACAGAAATTGAAAAACAGCCTTTTCTTGATACATTGCGTATGGCGCGTCTTTATGGAGAAAGCCCGATCAATTCTTTGCAGCAGCTCAGACAGCATTTTAACATTGAGCCGCAGGGGGCTCATCGTGCAATGAGCGATGTTTTAGTGAACATTGAGGTTTTTAAGTATTTGGCAAAGTCGTTTCGAACTGTGGAAGAACTTTTTCAGGTTTTGCAAAAACCGATTCGTTTAAAAGCGATGCCCTTAGGAAAGCACAAAGGGCGCAAATTTGAGGAGATTCCCCTGGAATATTTACTCTGGGCAGAGCGCAAAGATTTCGATCAAGATCTTTTGTATTCCATTCGTCTAGAACTTAAGAATCGCAAAAAAGGGAAGGGGTTTGGTCTTTCAGCAAATCCTTTTGGCAATCTTTAGTCATAAAATACTTTTTGATGTCTTCCAAATACGCTTGTGCCATTTCTTGTTGAATGCGTCTAGAGCAAGGGATTCCCTCTATACACCCGTTTCATCTGGAAGTTCTCCATTTTGGCTAGCGTGAAAGCTGCCAAAAATTGATGATTGAAAAATGGCATAGTATTCAGGTTTAATATTCAGTCTATGTATTGAGGCAGTTGCAGAACCTGAGTTCTGCAACTGCCTTTACTCTTAAAGATTAAGGAAGAGATGCGCATTTATTTATTTTTTTTGTGTTGTGTTTTTGTGTTGTGTTTTGGATGTTCTTCGAAACATCGAGCAAATAAAGAAAAACAGATCAGTTCAGTTTTTCCTGACGCTGTGGTTCCGTCTTTTCCGATGGATGCAACGGTTTTACAGCGCATTTCTTTTAATGCTATTCGAGGGACTTCTCCTGAGTTTATTCAATCGTTTATTTTGCAGTTTCCTTGGAGCGATTATCGAATGGTCGGAGTGTACTCCGGTTTTGAGGTGGAATATTTCGGTATCGATTCTTTGAAGGATTGTATCAAAAATGAACTTCATCAAGGACATGCCTGGGAAGGTTTTTTGAGCTCATATATTTTTAAATATTCTAGACCAGGATCTTTGGTTGTCGATGTTGGAGCTCATATAGGAACTCATACGATTCAGCTTTCTCGCGCAGTTGGTAAGGAAGGAAGAGTTTTGGCTATTGAACCCCAACCTAAAATTTTTCGAGAACTGGTGGTGAATATGACGCTTAATCAAGCCAATAATATTGAGTATTTTTGGGGAGCTGCAGGATCTCAATATTCGACCATTGAGTTAGATCCCTTGAATATTGAAAATGAAGGAGGTACTGGATTGTACCATGGAGGTACTGGACAATTTGTTGAAAGCATCCCTTTGGATTCTTTGCATTTGGAGAATGTTTCTTTTATTAAAATTGATGTTGAGGGAATGGAAATAGAGGTTCTTCGAGGGGCTAGAGAAATGATTTTAAGAGATCATCCCACGTTACTTGTTGAGATTATGGGTGGTGTTTTGCCTGAATCAGCATCTGAAGAAATAAAAAGAGAAATATTGTCCCGTATTCAATTTATTGAAGAAATGGGTTATGAAGTTATTCGTGTGAGTTCTTTATGGGATTATCTTGCTTTGCCTAAAAACTCGTCTCTTCTTCAAGAGATGAAAAACACAAAAGTATATCGCGATCATGTGAAATATTTGAAGCGTTGGGTATCTCCGATGCTATCATTTTAAAAAAGGTGTGTTTCATGAAAAAACTGGGTTTGGAAGATTTAGATGTAAAGGGAAAGAAAGTTTTACTCCGTGTTGATTTTAACGTGCCTTTGAATGCGGATGGTAAAATAACAGATGATTCGCGCATTCGATCTTCCATTCCTACAATAGAGCATATTTTGCAAAAAGGGGGCTCTATCATTTTGATGAGTCATTTAGGCAGGCCTAAAGGCAAAGATCCGAAGCTTTCCTTATCTGTATGTGCAGAGAGACTCTCAGAGCTTTTGCAGTGGCATGTCATCATGGCGCCTGATTGTGTAGGTCCAACTGTTGAGGCAATGGCCTCGCATTTGAAGGAAGGGGAAATCTTATTGTTAGAAAATCTTCGCTTTCATGAAGGAGAGGAAAATCCAACGAAAGACCCCGGCTTTGTTAAAAAATTGGCTCTTTTAGGAGATGTGTATGTGAATGATGCGTTTGGAACAGCGCATAGAGCTCATGCGTCGACGGCGCTGATTGCGAAGTATTTTCCTAAAAAATCGGCGGCCGGATTTTTGATGGAAAAAGAAATTGCCTATTTGAATGGGCTCATCAATGCGCCGAAACGTCCTTTTTACGCAATCATTGGGGGAGCTAAAATATCGACTAAAATTGGAGTCATTCGACAGTTGCTTGAGATTGTGGATGGTCTTTTTTTAGGCGGAGCCATGGCTTTTACGTTTCTGAAGGTGCAAGGGAAAAATATTGGGAGCTCTCTTTTTGAAGGTTCTGAAATCAATGTTGTCCAAGAGCTTTTAGAGCAGGGACAGAAAATCCATTTGCCGAAAGATTTTGTGATTGCCAATGGTTTTTCAAATGATGCAAGGAAGAAACTAGTGACAGTAGACGAGGGAATAGAGCCGGGATGGCAGGGCATGGATATTGGGCCTCAAACCATTCAAGAATGGTCTTCTTTATTGCAAAAAGCAAGGACGGTCTTTTGGAATGGGCCTCTGGGTGTTTGTGAGATGTCTCATTTTGCAAAAGGGACATTTGCGATTGCTAGTATGCTTGGCAGTTCAACTGCAGAAGTTGTTGTGGGAGGCGGCGATTCCGTGGCTGCTATTGAGCAAATGGGACTGCAAGATCAGTTTGCTTTTCTTTCAACGGGAGGAGGGGCTTCTTTAGAGTTTTTGGAAAATAAAGGGCACCTTCCGGGAATCGATGCCCTTACTTAAGATTATGCATTTTTTTTGCAAATAGCTTGACTGTCGATAGCAAGGCCCATAGCGTGCATTCCGTTATCTACATAGAGCGTAACGCCGGTGATTGCAGAGGCTAAAGAAGAAGAGAGAAATGCTACTGTGTTTCCTACTTCTTCTGCGTCTAGATCTTTGACTAAAGGCGCATTGGCTTTCGAGTAGGCGATCATATCGTCGATCATTCCGATGGCTTTTGCGGCTCTACTGCGCAATGGCCCTGCGGAGATTGTATTAACGCGGATATTCCATTTGCGGCCAGCTTCCCAAGCAAGAGTGCGTGTGTCGCTTTCAAGAGCTGCTTTTGCAGAACTCATTCCTCCGCCGTATCCGGGAACGGCTCTTTCCGAGGCAATATATGTTAAGGATAGTGCAGAACTTCCTTCTCTCATGATGGGGCCGAAGTGGGCAAGTAAACTAATGAAAGAATAGGCAGAAGAGCTCATCGCTGCTAGATACCCTTGTCGAGATGTGTCCAGTAGGTTTTTTGTGACTTCGGGGGCATTCGCAAGGCTATGAATGAGGATGTCGATGTGGCCAAAATCTTTGGCTACCTGGGCAGCGACCTCAGAGACGGTGTATCCGGAGAGCTCTGCATAGCGCTTGTTCTCTTTGATTTCTTGAGGAACATCGTCCATTTTATCAAATACGGCATCCATGGCATAAATCTTGGCGCACTCCATCATTTTGCCGTTTTTGAGTTTGCGCGATTCGTCGAATTTCCCGTTGGCCCAGGAGGTTTTGAAAATTTTGAGAATAGGAGCCCATGTTCCAATGATGATTTCTGCTCCTGCTTCCGCAAGCGCTTTAGCAATGGCCCATCCGAACCCATGGTCATCGCCGATTCCTGCAATGAAGGCTTTTTTTCCTTTCAAATCAATATTTAACATAGACTCTCCTGAAAATCGTAATTTCGCAGGCTAGTGTACCAAAAAATCAGAGGAGATACAAGAATTGTCATCCCCGGAGTGGGGATGACTAGATATTTATTTTGAAGGAAGGTCAAGACATCGCTTTTGGGATTTAAGAATAGATCTTAAGCGATTTGTGTTCAGTTAGTTAGGTTTGTTGTTTGCTACGGTGTACAGCATCATGCTGAATCTTTGATTTTCTTGCGCTTGGTCTCTTAATC